>NZ_NFLA01000080.1:0-7543 GCF_002160675.1 Erysipelatoclostridium sp. An15 | reverse complement strand
TATCAAAGTAGAAATAAAGAAGGTAAATTAGAAAAGAATAATCTGATGAATCGAGTATATGTTCAAGTGCCGTATATCAATGTCATAAAGCAGTATAAAGAACTAGATGAATTCAGTGAATTAGAACTAGCGATCTATATATTTGCAAACGGGATAACAGATGATATAATGAAACTGAAAGAAGCGAAGGTGATTGGAATAATGAAAGACAAGATGGAAAGATTTAATCAGAATGATGAACTAAGATTAGCGGCATATAATCGGGAACTGAATATTTATGCTCATGAAATGGAACTCGAAGAGAGTTATCAAAATGGAAAAGCAGAAGGGAAAAAAGAGGGAAGAGAAGAAGGAATTTTGCTTGAAAAAAAGAATCTAACTCTTCAGTTATTTAAATCAAAATTTCCCAATGAAGATGATAATTTTTTAAGTAATCTAGAAGCAAAAGACTATGATATGATTTTTAAAATGCTGTTAGAGGAACAATCACTAGAAAAAATTAAAGATGTAATAAAAAGGTCAATTTAAAGTTGCGATTTAGCAGTTTTTATTCTATGAAGTACTAATTAAGTATAATTGTATTTTATAAATATTTTCATATTGGATAACCACTGTGAAAATGAAACTGAAAGAATCGAAGGTGATTGAGATAATGAAAGACAAGATGGAAAGATTTAATCAGGACGACGAACTAAGATTAGCAGCATATAATCGGGAACTGAATATTTATGCCCATGAAATGGAACTCGAAGAGAGTTATCAAAATGGAAAAGCAGAAGGGAAAAAAGAGGGAAGGGAAGAAGGAAAGAAAGAAGGAATAGAAGAAGGAATTTTGCTTGAAAAAAAGAATCTAACTCTTCAGTTATTTAAATCAAAATTTCCCAATGAAGATGATAATTTTTTAAGTAATCTAGAAGCAAAAGAGTATGATATTATTTTTAAAATGCTATTAGAAAATCAATCACTGGAAAAAATTAAAGATGCAATAAAAAGATAAATTTAAAAATAGTGTTGTTTTAAATATTGACAACACTATTTTTTATTAAATCTATAAATGGAGTTAATTTGTTTTTATTGATTTTTAAATAAGAGATGTAATACATTATTTTCATTTGATTATCGATAATAGGAATTAAAACCCTATTGTTTCCATCGTGACGATAGTGTCTAACTAAGCGGGTAGTTGTTGTAATGACATTTGGATCATTTAAAGCCTGGCAAAATATGAAATAATCAGTATAAATGGTAAAATTGATAGTTTTTTGTAATTCTTCCCAATAAGGTTTTTGTTTCTTTGTATAATAATAGCCCGGAATATAAAAACGTGTTATTTTTTTAATGCGTGTATCTTGTAAAGAAATCGAACTTTCTTTAGCAAGGGAATGACTTTTATCAACTGATAAATACATTCTTTCTTCGACAAAAGGAATACTTTCTATTTCTAAATGATTAAGTGGTTTACTGGAAATAGTTAGATCGTATTTTTCATCTAATAATACTTTAATTTCATCAGTGTTTGATAAGTAGCTTTCGTATTGAATTTCATTAATGATTGATGAAAAAAAGGGAGCGCAATACCACATAGGTCCTGGATCACAAAAACCGATTTTAGTTTTAAGATATTTTTGTTTATAATTGATTAGTTCTTCTTTCATGACTTCGCTTTGATTTAGAATCAAATTAGCGTATTTTAAAGCAATCTTTCCTGCTTCATTTAAAATAATTTTGTTTTTAGTATGATCGAATAGTTGAATTTCTAATTCAGTTTCTAATTTTTTTAAACTAGTACTTAAAGCAGGTTGTGAGATATGTAATTTTTTAGAAGCAATTGAAATTGAATTGTTTTCAGCGATGGCTTTAAATTGGATTAATTGAGTTAATTCCACAAGTAATACCTCCAGTATAAATTTTATTTAATCTAGATTAAAGATAATATAATGTTAAAATCTATGTTTATATAGTATCATAGTATTTGTAAAAGTTAAACTACATGGAGGTCAATTATGAAAACTAGAAAAATTGGTAATTTAGAAGTATCGGCTGTAGGAATGGGAATTATGGGCTTTTCACATGGTTATGGTAAAGTTCCTAGCGAGGACTATGCTATTGAAGCAATTCGTAAAGGATATGAAACTGGATGTACATTTTTTGATACAGCAGAAGGTTATGGTAAAGAACAGTTTTATCCAGGTCATAATGAACAGTTATTAGGAAAAGCAATCAAACCTTTTAGAGATAAAATTGTTTTAGCAACTAAATTTCATCTTGAAGATCAAGATTTACAAACTAGTGAAACATTAGAACAGGTTATTAGACGCCATTTAAATAAATCATTAGAAAATCTTCAAACTGATTATGTGGATTTATATTATTTACATCGTTTAAATGAACAAGTGCCAGTTGAAGATGTAGCGAAAGTGATGAAAAAATTAATCGATGAAGGATTAATTAAAGGCTGGGGATTATCACAAGTAGATGTAGATACATTGAATCGTGGACATCAAATAACTCCAGTAACGGCAGTTCAAAGTATTTATTCAATGGTTGAAAGAGATTTGGAAAAAGAAATTTTCCCATATTGTTTAAAACATAATATTGGTGTTGTGCCATTTTCACCAATTGCTAGTGGCTTTTTATCAGGAAAAGTTACAGTGGAAACTAAATTTGAAGGTGATGATGTTAGAAAATGGGTACCACAGTTATCAAAAGAAAACATTGTTGCTAATCAACCAATTTTAGATGTTTTAGATAGATTTTCTAAAGAAAAAAATGCAACTAATGCGCAAATTTCATTAGCATGGATGTTACATAAATATCCTAATTGTGTACCAATTCCTGGTTCTAAAAATCAAGAAAGAATTCTTGAAAATTTAAATGCGATGAATGTAGAATTAACTGATGAAGAGTTTAAACAATTAGAAGCAGCTCTAGATGCTTGTACAGTATATGGACATCGTGGTAATGTTGAAAGTGAGAAAAAAACATTCTCAAATAATTGGAGAAAAAAATAACAAAGTATGGCAAAACCATACTTTGTTTATTTTAATAATTATAATTATTTATCACCGAAATATCTATCTAATAATCCTTTAAGAGCTTTACCATGTCTAGCTTCATCACGAGCCATTTCATGAACTGTATCATGGATTGCATCTAAGTTGTTTTTCTTAGCACAAGTAGCTAATTCAACTTTACCAGCAGTTGCTCCGAATTCGCAATCAACACGCCAAGCTAAGTTATCTTTAGTAGTAGCTTTCATGTTAGGTTCTAAATCTTCACCTAATAATTCTGCAAATTTAGATGCATGTTCTGCTTCTTCCCATGCAGCTTTTTCCCAGTATAAACCGATTTCTGGATAACCTTCTCTATGAGCGATTCTAGCCATGCATAAATACATACCTACTTCTGAACATTCACCTTCGAAGTTAGCTTTTAATTGATCGAAGATGTATTTTTTATCTTCTTCAGAAATATCTGGGTTGTTTTTTACTGTTTTTGCATAGATTCCATATTCATGTTCTGCTGCAAGAGTTAATTCTCCTTCAACTTCTTTAAATTTGTCAGCTCCAACGTGACATACTGGACATTCTGCAGGAGCAGCATCTCCTTCATAAACATATCCACAAACTGTACATACAAATTTTGCCATTTTTTTATCCTCCTAATTTTTTATCCATCTAAATTTTACTCATTTTTTATTGTATCGTCAACTCGATTGCACTTTTTTTTAATTGTTTTGAAAATTAAAAATAATTTAATATTTTTTCTAAAGTTTGTTAATAATTAAGAAAAGAGGAATTTAATAAATAGTATCTTATGTATTAATAGAAAATGCTCATTTTGTTGGTAATTTAAAACATGTTGTTTGGCAGGCTTGGGATTTAGCTAGAGAATTATAATATTTATTTTAAAAGAACGATTTATTTTCGTTCTTTTAATTTTTAATAATTTGCATCTAAAAATTATATTTGTTAGAATTAAAGAGCTAGGGGTGAGATAATGGATCGCAAATTATTAGAACAATTAATTACCGTGGTTGATGAAGGATTTGATATTATGCAAGAGTATGCTAATAAACCACGTCAGTTTAATGGAATTATGTTATATCCAGTAGAAACCCAGACATTAGAAATTATTGGCCAAAATCCTGGTATTACTGCTTCAAAGATTGCTAAAGAATTAAAGAAAACATTGAGTGCTAGTAGTCAAATTTTAAAGAAACTAGAGCAAAAAGAATTAGTTTCTAGAATTAAAAATCCTCATAATAATCGCGAATATAATTTGTATTTGACTGATGTTAGTAAATCGATTATTGATTTACATAGTGAATTGGATGAAATGATTTATAGTCGTTATCAAGAGGATTTAAAGGATTTAAGCAATGAGGAGATTTTGAATTTTATTAAGGTACAAAAGGCATTGAATAAAGAGTTTTTAAGGGACCTGGAAGAATCTTTTTAGGTTCTTTTTTTTGTTGCAAAAATTAGGATATTATGTATACTATAGTTAAGCACCTTAACAATAGGGAGGAAATGGAGGAATGACGATGAAATATGATTTTGAAACTTTAATAGATCGTAGTAATAAAGGATCTGGAAAATGGCAAGAAATGAAAGCTATTAACCCTGATGTACCTGTTGGGGTAGCCCCTTTATCAGTAGCTGATGTTGATATTAAATTAGCACCAGAAATTCAAGAAGGATTAATTGAGTTTTTAAAAGATGATCCAGTATTGGGATATACATCACCAAAAGATGATTATTATGATGCTGTCATTAACTGGATGAAAAATAAATTTAATTATCATGTTGAAAAAGAATGGATCGTTTTATCTAATGGGATCGTTCCAGCTTTAGGTGATGGCGTAGCAGCTTATACTGAAGCAACTGATGGTGTAATTATTTTTACCCCAGTATATTATCCATTTTATAAAGCCATTGAAAACAATGGTCGTAAAGTAGTGAAATGTCCATTAATTAACAATGGTGGTCATTATGAAATTGATTTTGATAAATTTGAAGAACTTGCAAAACAAACAGAAAATACTTTATTAATTTTATGTAGTCCTCATAATCCAATTGGTAGAGTATGGACAAAAGATGAATTAACAAAAATTGCTCAAATTTGTTTAGAAAACAATATTATTATTTTATCTGATGAAATTCATGAAGATTTAACAATGCCTGGTTTTACTCATACACCAATTGCAACTATTAGTGAAGAAGTTGAAAATATTACAATAACTTGCAGCGCTCCTAGTAAAAGTTTTAATATTGCAGGGTTACAAGGTTCTAATATTATTATTAAAAATCCTGAATTACGAGAAAAACTTACTAGTCAACAAGGTAAAAAAGGTTTTCATTCATTAAATACTATTTCTTTTGAAGCTACTAGATTGGCTTATAGTAAAGGTGAAGCCTGGTTAGATGAATTTAAGGAATTAATATATACTAATTATCAATTAGTTGTTGATTTTATTAATAAAAACTTACCAAAAGTTAAAGTTACACCACTTGAAGGTACATATTTAATGTGGCTTGATTTTAGAGCTTATGGTTTAACTTATCAAGAATTAGAAAAAAGAATGCAACATGCTAATTTATACTTAGATGAAGGATATGTCTTTGGCAAAGAAGGACAAGGATTTGAAAGAGTTAATATTGCAACACCTACAAAAGTATTACAAGCAGCATTAGATCGTTTATATGAAGAGTTTAAAGGAGAATAGAAAATGAAAAATGTAGTAAAAACAAATAAAGCTCCAGGAGCAATTGGACCATATAGTCAAGGAATTAATGTTGGTGATTTATATTTCTTTTCAGGACAAATCCCATTAAATCCAGAAACTAATGAAATGCCAGAAGGAATTGAAGCACAAGCGCATCAGGCATTAAAGAATGTTAAAGGATTATTAGAAAGTCAAGGATTGGATTTTTCTAATGTTATAAAAACAACAGTATTTTTAGATAACATGGAAGATTTTAATACTGTAAATGAAATTTATGCAACATATTTTGTAGAACCATTTCCAGCAAGAAGTGCTGTTGAGGTAGGGAAACTACCAAAGGGTGCCTTAATTGAAGTTGAAGTAATTGCAAGTAAATAGTTATTATCAGCATCATTATCGATGCTGATTTTTTGTTTAAATTAGATCAACTTTATTTTTAATTTTTATCGTGATACAATGTGAGTGGGAATAAAAACTATTAATAATTTAATATGATATAATTTAATGTTTTTAAGATTATAGATATGATTTGGTGATGGTATCATTTTTCATTTTATTAAATATAACAATATTTTTATTCGTCAAGAGATATAATCTTGGCGGAGGTAGAAGGAAGTGATATGGATGTGCAAGGAATTATTAGATTACCAAAAGCAGCATGAAAAAGATTTTTCTAATTTTTTTAATTTAAAAGAAATAGATAGTGATGCAGAAATATTATTAAATCAATTTTTAAATAATCCTGAGTATGGATTATCTAGAGTAAGTAATAAAACTCCAATTATTGAAATAGCTAAAGCTATGGGCTTTAAAATATTTACAGCACGATTTAATGATCGAAATCTTTCTGGAACAATAGGTATTTCTAAAAAGATTCAGGGAAAATATGGTAGTGATAAAGTTATTATTTTAAATAATCAAGATACAGATAAGCATATTCTTTTTACTTTGGCACATGAAATAGCACATTATATATTTGATTATATAAGTGATTCATCAAAAGAATATTCTAATTCATATAGAACTGATGAATCAAAAAATGATAGTGAAATAAGAGCAAATCGTTTTGCTGCTTCATTTCTTATGCCGGCTAGCTCTTTTTCAAATACTTATAGAGCGCTTTTAAAAGATGGTTTTGATAAAGAAGCGATTATAAAAAAACTATCGGATGATTTTAATGTTCCTGAAACAGCTGTTAAAATCAGAATAGAGGAACTAGAGTTAAATAATGAGTAATTCTAGTAATGGATTGAGTGAGTTTTTGATGATGATGTAATTGATTTAACGAACATTAATTCTTCAAGAGATTTGCCTCATAAAGAAAAAGATGAAAAAGAATTAGATGATAGAAATAAGATATATTCGACTATTTTAGAAAATTATTCAAAATATTTAAATGATACATTAGTTTATAATAAATCTAATAAAAAAATTTTTTTAATTAGTTTGCTTATAATTTTAGGTGTAGTTATAGTAGGTTTTTTTATTTGTATAGTTCTTTTAAAAGATAATATTATAGCTTTGATTACAGCATTTGGTACAGTTATAAGTGCTATAATTGTTATTCCAACAAAGATGGTTGAATATTTATTTAATCCACAAGAAACTCAACAAATTAATGAAGTTATAAAAAATATTCAAGATTATGACAAAGCTGTTAGAGAAGATTTAGCAAAAAAATAAGGCTATAAATCTTTATAAAATAAAACTGTTGATATCAATAAGGTAGTCAACAGTTTTTTTATACATTATATATTAAAAGAACTATACAAATAAAAAAACCTACTATAACTACACCTAAAATTATAAGCAAAC
>NZ_NFLA01000008.1:0-73230 GCF_002160675.1 Erysipelatoclostridium sp. An15 | reverse complement strand
AAATCATTGGAATATCTATTGATATAGCTAATATATTCTTTCATAATTTAAGATTAAAAAGGATAGATATCTTGATAGATTTCTATCCGTTTTTAATCTTCTTAAATTGACGACATTGGTGAACATTATAAGTCCCTATTCTTAAACGATTAGTTGCATTAACATCCACACTATCTTTAGTGACACTACAATTATATTCACTAGCATAAACACTATAATAAAAACGACCAGCAACAACTACAATCAATATTACAACTACTAAAAGCATTGAAATCACCATCTTTAAAAATCTTTTCATAGCCCATACCTCCAATTATTTTTTTTAGTATAAAACTTAAAGTTTACTTAAGGTCAAGCTATTTTAAAATTTTACAAAAAATTACCATTTTTTTACATAATATAAAAGATCCTAGTTTTCACCAGAATCTTGATTTCTTAAATAATCTTTGTCTTTATCTTTTTTTCTAGGAATAAACCGTTTTAAAAAATTAAATGTATTAGGATACTTAGCATAGAAAAAGCCAAATACTGAAAATACTGCCGCTCCGATGAAATTGACTAATAAATCACCAATCGTATCAATTAAACCAATATCAACATATCCAGCTAGTTGTTGTCCATTTACAATTACTTCTTTAATATTATGAATGGTAACTCTTGAGCCATCGACTAAATCAGCACCATTTAAAAGAGTAATCATAGTATTTTTTTGAGTATTCATACCAAAAAATTGATCCATACTAAATTCAAAAAATTCCCAGATAACACCAATCGTCATAGAAAAACAAAAAGCAACTAACACCACATATAATGGTGATAATTCAAATTTAACCCGTTCACTTTTATTTAATAAATCAACAAGTGAAAAACCAATTGCCGCAGCTAGAAAACCATTTAAAGTGTGCAACATCGTATCCCATTGTGGAAAAACAAAATAATAATCGTTTACCTCACCTAAAATCTCAGCAGCAAAAATAAACAATAAAATTATTATTTCTAACGTTGATGGCAGTTCAACTTTAAAAGTGACTTGAAAAAAACTAGGTACGTTCAATAACAACAATGTTAATACACACATAAAAACATTTTCATAATTTTGATTAAAAAACTGTAAAATCATAGTCAAAATGACTAATAATCTTAACACCATATAAACCATAAATGAAGCTTTATGTTCTCTAGTCTCCAATAATATTGCATTACTGATTCTTTTCAATCTTTTCATAAATCTCGACTCCATTTTCATAATTTATATGTATTATAGCAAAAATATACTGTAATAGAAGACTAAACCTTATATTTTCTATTCCTGTAAATGATAATTTTATTTGAAAACGATTTCTTTATTATCAACTTTTCTTAAAAAATAAATAAACAAAAAAGGCGGTCTTTAACCACCAGTTTTAGAAAAATAAATGTTCTATTAAAATTTTTGTTCCCATCAAGATTAAAATTAAACCGCCAGCAAATTCCGCTTTGTTTTTATATTTTTCACCAAAGACATTTCCTACTTTAACACCAATAATACAAATTACAAAAGTAATAATTCCAATGATACTTATTGATGTTAACAATGATACATCAAAAAAGGCAAATGTAATCCCTACTGCAAGAGCATCAATACTAGTTGCAATAGCTAACATTATTAAATTACCAAATTTTAAACCTTCATCTTCAATATCAGCTTCATCTTTTTCAAAAGACTCTTTAATCATGTTTAATCCAATTGCACCTAATAATATAAATGCAATCCAATGATCAATAACAGCAATTTTATTTGCAAATGTAGTTCCTAGTAAATATCCTAGAGCTGGCATCAAAGCCTGAAAAACACCAAAAAAACCTGCGATTATTATAGCTTGACGATAATTCATCTTCCGCATTGCTAATCCTTTACATATAGAAACAGCAAAAGCGTCCATTGCTAGTCCAACACCAATTAGTACAATTTCAATTATCGACATCTTGCTACTCCTTTATTTGCTTGGCTAGTTAATTGTTTTGATTTTGTAATCAATCTTCCCATTTCAATCCTCCAAGTTTTTTTCATTGAAAAAGACCCGTATACAACAATATAATTGTTATATTCGAGCCCTTCAAATCCACAAATATAAAAACTCAATATAGGCAAATATATTGTTCTATATGAGTCTCGTTATTTAAGACAAGCCAGATTAAAAATAATCAGTATGTTGACTTGACCCACTTTTAAAAGTGCCAACTACTCCCTCAACGGTTATTTTCAATGTATCCTAATTTTATCTAATATATCATTTACAGTCAAGAATATCTTTATAAGTTATAGTTTAAAAATACTATATTTTATTAAAAAAACATTTATTATCGTATTTTCATAAAAAATATATAGAAAATCAGCAAAATCATAGATATCTTAGATTTTTTAATAATAAGAATTCGTTTTTATGATCATTTTTAAGAAATTATGAAATTGAAAAATATCTTTTTTAACATAATTACAATTAATATAAATACTAAACCATTAAAAAACTAAGCTGTAATTTATACAGCTTAGTAATTAATTTATTTATTTAAATCCAATTTTGCTAATTTGTTAGCTAAACCAATATATGATGCTGGTGTCATTTCTACTAAAGTTTGACGATCTTCATCTGATAGAATTTCCAAACTTTCAGCAAATTTAAGAATATCTTCCTTAGAAATACTCTTTCCACGAGTTAATGCTTTTAAAGTATCATATGCATCAGGAACACCATATTTTCTAAGCATTGTTTGAATTGGTTCTGCAAGAACTTCCCATTTTTCATTTAAATCGCTTGCTAATTTTTCTTTATTAACAACACATTTAGCTAAACCATTAATTGTTTCATTCATTGCTTGTAGTGAATATCCAAATGCTAAACCTAAATTTCTTTGACTAGATGAATCAGATAAATCACGTTGCATTCTTGATTTAGGTAATTTATTTGATAAAGCAACACAGATATTATTTGACATATCAATATTAGCTTCACTGTTTTCAAATCTAATTGGATTAACTTTATGTGGCATTGTTGAACTTCCAACTTCACCTTTTACTGGAATTTGTTTAAAATATTCCATTGAAATATATAACCACATATCAACATCAAAATCTACTAATACGTTATTGAAATGACGTACACCATCTAAAATATGGCAAGTATAATCATGACTTTCAATTTGAGTTGTCAATGGATTAAATGTTAATCCTAAATATTCTTCAACGAATTTTTTAGCTAATACTGGCCAATCAAGATTAGGAAAAGCAGTTAAAATTGCACTATAATTTCCTGTTGCTCCATTAAATTTAGCTTTAATCTTAATAGATTCAACATTTTCAATACTTGATAAGAAACGATATGCATATACTTTAAATTCTTTACCAATTGTTGTTGGTGTTGCTGGTTGACCATGAGTATGTGCAAGCATTGCATCATCACTATGTTCATCAGCCCATTTATCAACTATACTAGCTAATTCTTTAGCTTTTTTCAACCAAACATCTTTTAATCCATATTTTATCATACAAGCATATGAAGTATTATTAATATCTTCTGAAGTACACCCAATATGAACAAAACTTTGTAAATATTCGAATCCTAAAGCTTTTACTTGTTCATCAATAAAATATTCTACGGCTTTAACATCATGACGAGTTGTATTTTCAATTTCTTTAATTCTAGCAAATGAATCATAATTGAATTCATTTGTAATAGCCATTAATTTATCCATATCATCATGATTAAATTTCGCAAGAATATCATTTTCAACATTTTCGATTAAAAATCTTAACCATTGAATTTCAACGAAAACACGATATTTTACCAATGCATATTCCGAAAAATATTCTCCTAAAGCATCCTTAACACCCGAATAACGACCATCTAATGGACAAAGTGTTAAACATTCAAACTCTTGTTTTTCCATTCTATTTTCCACCTCTAAAATAATCTACTCCAGCTTCAAACAATTTTTGGTCCATTTCACCATAAACGTTTTTAAAGCGATTTTCACCTTGGCGTTCACTATGACCCATTTTTCCAATAACACGACCATCTAAAGAAATAATTCCTTCGATTGCATACATTGATCCATTAGGATTATATGGCGTTTGCATTGTTACTTTACGATTTGGATCAACATATTGTGAGAACACTTGCCCGTTTTCAAATAATTTTTCAATAGTTTCTTTTGGAGCAACGAAACGTCCTTCACCATGACTTACTGGAATTGTATAAACATCATCAACATTTACATATTTTAACCATGGTGATTTTACACTACCAATACGTGTATCGACCATTTGTGAAACATGGCGACCAATAGTATTAAATGTTAATGTTGGATCATCTTTGGACATATCTTTAATTTCACCGTAAGGTAATAATCCTAATTTAACTAATGCTTGGAATCCATTACAAATACCAATCATTAAACCATCACGATTTTCTAATAAATCAGTAATTGCAGCTTTTAAACGTGGGTTTCTTAATACCGTCGCAATAAATTTACCAGAACCTTCTGGTTCATCACCAGCACTGAAACCACCAGGTAACATTACAATGTTGGCACGTTTAATTGCAGCTTCTAATTCATCAATTGAATTATTAAGCATTTCTTGAGTTTTATTTCTAACTAATACCATTTCAACTTGGGCACCAGCTTTTTTAAATGCTCTAGCTGAATCATATT
Organism: Erysipelatoclostridium sp. An15; assembly: GCF_002160675.1. NCBI lineage: Bacteria > Bacillati > Bacillota > Erysipelotrichia > Erysipelotrichales > Coprobacillaceae > Thomasclavelia > Erysipelatoclostridium sp. An15. The sequence continues at coordinate 68,538 of NZ_NFLA01000008.1, read as the reverse complement.
CACAGTTAGTTCCTGGGAAAACAGGAATAACCACTAATGGTTTTTCAACAATTACTTTTGGTTGTAAATCTGATCTTGTCTTACATGCAGCTACTTTTATTTCACTTGTAGGAGCTTTTTCTCTAGTAGGATAAACTTTTTCTAATGGTTCTTTATTAATTGCATATGCTTCATCTAAAGAAATCATTTCTCCACCATAAGATAAAGCTTCACTATCATTAGTAGTAGCTACAATACGATATTTATCAAAAACACTTAAATCTTTTTCAGATTTTACTTCAATAATAATATTACCGTAATTGCGTACTAAATAGCTTCCTAGACTATATCCAGTATTAAATGCAGCACCTATTCCATTACCAAAAGCCATTTTACTAACAGCTTCAATAACACCGCCATCTTTTACTGTGTAAGCACTATAAATTTTCTTTTCTTTCATTAATGACATGATTGCATCATATTGTTTTTGTAAATGATCAAAATCAAAAACTTTAAACTTATCTTTTTTGATCATAACTTCAGCTAAAACATGTCCTGTTTCTTTTGCTTCTGGTGTCATTACATCATCTACTTCACCGCTAGTAATAGCAAAAGATACTAAAGTTGGTGGTACATGAAGATCTTCAAATGATCCTGACATACTATCTTTTCCACCAATTGATGGTAATTTTAAAGCACTTTGTACTCGATAAGCACCTAATAAAGCTGCCATTGGTTTACCCCAGCTAACTGGATTATCTAATAATTTTTCAAAGTACTCTTGGAAAGAGAATCTAATTTTATGATAATCTCCACCCATAGCTACAATTTTAGCTACTGATTCAACAATTGCATACATTGCTCCATGATAAGGAGACCATTTTGATATAACTGGATTATATCCATATGCCATAATTGAACATGTTGTAGTTTCTTTATCTAAAACTGGTATTAATGCAGCCATACCTTCAGTTTCACTATGATATTTGATACCACCAAATGGAGATAATACTGTTCCATTTCCAATTGATGAGTCAAACATTTCAATTAATCCTTTTTGTGAAGCAACACTTAGTTTAGATAAAGTTTCTTTTACAGTCTTTACAAAACTTGTTTGTGGTACTTCATCGAAAGGTGTTTTTTCAAAATCAGGTAAAGTGATTTTAACATCTTGATAACGATCTGCCCCAGCAGCATCTAAAAATTCTCTTGAAATATTGACAATATCTTGTCCCATATGTTTCATAACTAGGCGATTTTTATCTGTAACTACAGCTACTTGAACCACTTCAAGATTTTCTTTAGCACATTGTTCTTTAATAAAGTCAGCATCTTTAGGATCAATAACAATTGCCATACGTTCTTGAGATTCAGAAATAGCAAGTTCTGTACCAGTTAATCCTTCATATTTTTTCAATACCGCATCTAAATTAATTTCTAGCCCTGGTGCTAATTCACCAACAGCTACACAGACACCACCAGCTCCAAAGTCGTTACAACGAACGATTTTTTCACTTACTTCTTTATTTCTAAATAAACGTTGAATTTTTCGTTCTTCTACTGGATTACCTTTTTGTACTTCAGCACCAGCTGTTTCAATAGATTTTACATCATGTGATTTAGAAGAACCAGTTGCTCCGCCAATACCATCACGACCAGTACGACCACCAATTAATAAAACAATATGTCCATTTAATGGTTCTAATCGTTTTACTTGTTCTTTAGGAGCAGCAGCCACAACAGCACCTAATTCCATTCTCTTAGCTGTGTAACCATCATCATAAATTTCATGTACATAACCTGTTGTTAAACCAATTTGGTTTCCATAAGATGAAAATCCATGAGCTGATTCTTTACATAGTTTTCTTTGTGGCAATTTACCTTTCATTGTTTCTTCTAATGATTTACGAGGATCACTAGCACCAGTGATTCTCATTGATTGATAAACATAGGCACGTCCAGATAATGGATCACGAATTGCACCACCTAAACATGTTGCCGCACCACCAAATGGTTCGATTTCAGTTGGATGGTTATGAGTTTCATTTTTAAACATCAATAACCATTGTTCATCACCTTCACTAGTATGAACTGTAATTTCTACTGAACAAGCATTGATTTCTTCAGAAACTTCTAAATCATCCAAATAACCTGTCTTACGTAATTCTTTCATTGAAATTGTTGCTAAATCCATTAATGTAAGTGGACGTTTAGTATCAATACCATAAACTAAATGACGACTTGTCTTATAGTCTTCAACATCTTTTTCTAAAATTTCTTTAAAGGCACCACTTTCAATATCTAAATCAGTAATTACAGTTGCAAATGTAGTATGACGACAATGATCTGACCAGTATGTATCTAATACTTTTAATTCTGTTTCTGTCGGATCACGTTTTTCTTCATTTTTAAAATAATCTTGAGTCACTTTTAAATCATCATAACTCATTGCCATTCCATTTTCACTTAAGAAATTTTCTAATCCGGCTTTATCTAATTCATTAAATCCTTCAATAGTTGGAACTGGCTTAATATCAGGAGCAGCATCATTTAAATCTTCTGGCTTTTCAAGGCTAGCAAGTCTTTGATCAACTGGATTAATTAAGAAGTTTTGGATTTTCTTTAAAACTTCATCTCTATCACCTTCAAAATCAATTGCATATACACGAGCACATTTAACTTTAGCATCTGTATTACCAGTTAAAATTGCAAAACATTGTTCACAAGAATCTGCTCTTTGATCATATTGACCAGGTAAATATTCAATCGCAAAAACTGACTCTTGATTACTTACCGGGAAACTTTCTTGATATACATCATCAACCATTGGTTCAGCTAAAATTGTATTAATTCCTTGATTTAACACATCATCGCTAATACCTTGAATGTCATAACGATTAATTATTCTTAAAGAATTAATATTTATATTTAGCTGTTGACTTAAATTTTGTTTTGTTTCATTGGCTTCTGTTGCATAAGCTAAACGTTTTTCAACATAGATTCGCTTTACATTACTCATTTTCATCCCCCTATCTAAGTCCGATATCATTGCGGTAGAATTTACCATCAAAATCTATTTTATTGGCTACTTTATATACTTTTTCACGTACCTCATCTAAAGAATCACCAGTAGCACAAATATTTAAGACACGACCACCACTAGTCACTAATTTTCCATCTTTGATAGCTGTTCCGGCATGGAATACTACACAATCATCACAGTCATCGATATTTTTTATTTCAATTCCTTTTGGATAACTTCCTGGATATCCTTGACTTGCAAGTACTAAACATGCAACATGTTTATTATTCCATTTTACTTCAACATCTTTTAATGTTTTAGTCGCACAAGCTACCATAATATCATATAAATCACTATCTAAACGAAGCATGATTGATTGTGTTTCTGGATCACCGAAACGAACATTGAATTCTAATACTTTTGGTTTATTATTTTCAATCATTAAACCAATAAATACAACACCACGATAATCCATGTTATCGGCTTTTAAACCAGCCATAAATGGTTCTAAAATTTCTTTTTCAAAAATCTCGTCCATACCTTCAGGTAAGAAAGGATTTGGTGATACAGTTCCCATACCGCCAGTATTAGGACCAGTATTACCGTCAAAAACTTGTTTATGATCTTTAGCACTTACCATTGGTACAATTGTTGTTCCATCTGTAAAGCAAAGTAAAGAACATTCAAACCCTGTTAAAAATTCTTCTAAAACAACTTTACTTCCAGCACCATCTAAGCTGCCATCAACCATCATTTCTTTTAATGTTTTTTTAGCATCTTCAACATTTTCAACAATAACGACACCTTTTCCAGCTGCTAAACCATCAGCTTTAATTACTAAAGGAAATTGGAAATCATTTATTGCTTCGACAGCTTCATCATAACTATTTACCTCTTTATAACGAGCTGTTGGAATATTATGACGAATCATAAAGTCTTTCGAGAATGCTTTACTTCCTTCTAATGTTGCAGCATATTTAGTTGGTCCAAAAGCCATTAGGCCAGCTGCTTCTAAATCATCAGCTAAACCATTACATAATGGTACTTCAGGTCCAATTACCGTTAAATCAATATTATGATCTTTTGCAAATTTAACGATCATTTCATTATCTTCAACACTACCAGCAACACATTCACCGATTTTTGCTATCCCTGGATTACCAGGAATAGCATAAATCTTATCAACTTTTTCACTTTGATTTAATTTATATGCAATCGCATGTTCACGACCACCACTACCAATTACTAATACTTTCATATTTTTTAGCCTTTCCATTAATGTCTAAAGTGACGATATCCTGTAAATACCATTGGAATACCTTTTTCATTACAATAATCAATTGATTCTTGATCTCTAATAGAACCACCAGGTTGAACAATTGCTTTAATTCCTGCTTTATAAGCAACTTCAACACAGTCGCTAAATGGGAAGAAAGCATCACTTGCTAAAACAGCTCCATCGAAATCTTTATCAGGATTATTATGAATTGCATTTTCTAATGCCCAAACACGTGATGTTTGACCACCACCAACTGCTAATGTTACACCATTTTTAACAATACAGATTGCATTTGATTTTACGAATTTAACTACACGCATTCCAAATTCCATATCGCTGATTTGACTTTCAGTTGGTTTAGCTTCAGTAACACAGTTCATTTCTTTGATCATTTCGGTATTGATATCTTGAACAAGTACTTTTCCTTCTAAATATTTAATATCATATTTTGCTTCACGAACTTCTGGATTCTTTAATTTTAAAATACGTAAATTTTTCTTTTTCTTTAAAATTTCTAAAGCATCATCATCAAAATCTGGTGCTGCAACAATTTCTAGGAAAATTTTATGCATTTCTTCTGCTGTCTTTTTATCAATTTTATAATTAACAGCTACGATACCACCAAAAATACTTTGAGGATCAGCTTCATAAGCTTTCATATAAGAATCGTAACCATCTTTACCAATAGCTACTCCACAAGGTGTTGAGTGTTTAATTGCTGCTGTTACGATTTGATCTTTAAATTCACGAACTAAAGCAACTGCTCCATATAAATCATTAACATTATTGAATGAAATTTCTTTTCCGTGTAATTGTTCATAATCTAATAGACTATGTTGAACAAATGGATCAACATATGCATTAGCACGTTGTTGTGAATTTTCACCATAACGTAAATGTTCAGTTTTCTTTAAACTAATATTTAATGTATCTGGGAAATCATCACCAACAACCCCAGCAAAATAGCGTGAAATCATGGCATCATAAGCACCTGTTGTTGAAAAGGCTTTGTATGCAAGATTTAATCTAAAATCAAAATCATCACTATTATTTTTAATTGCTTCTAAAACATTATTATAATCACTTGGGTCAGTAACAATTAAAACATCTTTAAAGTTTTTAGCTGCTGAACGAATCATTGATGGACCACCGATATCGATATTTTCAATCATATCTGCCATTGGTTTACCGGCTTTTAAAGCTTTTTCAAACTCATATAAATTAACACAAACTAAATCAATTGGCGTAATTCCCATCTCTTTAACTGTTTCAACATGTTCTTTAACATCTCTTCTAAATAACAAACCACCATGTACTTTTGGATGTAAAGTCTTTACACGACCATCTAAAATTTCTGGAAATCCTGTTACATCATCAATAGCAATACATGGAACATTGGCTTCTTGTAATTTAGCCATAGTTCCCCCAGTTGAAACAATTTCAAATCCTAATTCAACTAAGCCTTTACAAAAATCTACAATTCCATCTTTATTAGTTACACTAACTAATGCTCTTTTCACTTAAATCACCTTAGCCCTTTCATTTTCAACAACTATTTTTCCATCACAAAATAATGCTACTGCCTTTGGTAAAATACGATGTTCAATTTCTAAAACTCTTGCTTGAATATCACTAGCATTGTCTAAATCATCAATATTACAAGCTTCTTGTAAAATAATTGGTCCACCATCAACTTCATTACTTACAAAATGAACCGTTGCTCCAGTTACTTTAACTCCTCTTGCTAAAACACTTTCGTGAACATGCATTCCATAAAAACCTGGTCCACAAAATGAAGGAATTAATGAAGGATGAATATTAATGATTTTATTTGGATAAGCATCGATTAAAACATCTGTTAAAATAGCTAAATATCCAGCTAAAACTATTAAATCAACATTTCTTTCTTGTAACATCTTTACAAGCAGCTCATCATCTTTTCTAACTACTGCAGTTTCAATACCAGCTAATTCAGCTCGTTTTAGCCCATATGCATTTTTGCGATTAGAAACAACTAAAACAATTTCACCATTAATGCTGCCATTTTCAACAGCATCAATAACTGATTGCAAGTCTGTTCCGCCTCCAGAAACAAAGACTGCTATTTTTAACATAATTTAACTCCTTTAGTGCCGTTTTCAATAGTTCCAATAACATAACATTTATCACCAGCTGCTTCAATTGCTGCTGTTGCTTTAACAACATCATCTGGATCTAAAGCAATAACCATTCCAATTCCCATATTAAATGTATTGTACATTACATCTTCACTAACATTACCTTTTTTAGCAATAAGTTTAAAAATTTCAGGAACTTCGTAGCTATCTTTTTTAATAACTGCTACAGCATTATCTGGCAACATTCTAGGAATATTTTCATCAAAACCGCCACCAGTAATATGTGAGCATCCTTTGACTACTACACCAGCGTCTTTAATGTTTTTCAATGCTTTGACATAAATTCTAGTTGGGGTAATTAAAGCTTCACCTAATGTTTTACCTAATTCATCATAATAAGTATCTAAAGATTCTTTAGTCATTTCAAATACTTGACGTACTAATGAAAAACCATTACTATGCACCCCACTTGAAGCAATACCTACTAAAACATCACCTGATTTTATATTTTGACCATTGATAATATCCTTTTTATCAACAACTCCAACTGCAAAACCAGCAAGATCATAATCATCTTCAGGCATAAGACCAGGATGTTCAGCAGTTTCACCACCAACTAAGGCACAACCAGATTGTTTACAACCTTCAGCTACACCACTTACAATTGTCGCAATTTTTTCAGGATAATTTTTTCCACAAGCAATATAATCTAGGAAAAATAGTGGTTCTCCACCTGAACAAGCAATATCATTAACACACATCGCAACAGCATCGATTCCAATTGTATCATGTTTATCCATGATAAATGCTAATTTAACTTTTGTACCACAACCGTCTGTTCCTGATAATAAAACTGGTTCATCCATATTTTTAATAGCACTCAAATCAAAAGCACCAGCAAAACCACCTAAACCACCTAATACTTCAGGACGCATTGTTTCTTTAACGTGTTTTTTCATTAACTCTACTGATTTATATCCAGCTTCAATATCTACTCCAGCTTTTTTATAATCCATTTTGTGTTCCCCTTTTATTTTTGCATTCTAGCTAATACTGCTTTATAAGTTTCAATTAAATCACCAATATCTTGTCTGAAAACATCTTTATCATATTTTTGATTAGTTTCTACATCCCATAAACGACAAGAATCTGGAGAAATTTCATCTGCTAATAAGATTTCACCATCAGGTGTTTTTCCAAATTCAATTTTAAAATCAACTAATTTTAAATTTAAACTTAAGAAAAATTCTTTTAATAATTCATTGATTTTTAAAGTTTGTTCTTTAATAAAGTTGTATTCATCACGAGTACATAATTTCAAAGCAACGGCATGATCTTCATTAATAAGTGGATCACCATAATCATCATTTTTATAACTTAATTCAAAAATTGGTTCATCTAAAACAATTCCTTCTGGTGCTCCTAATCTTTTACAGAAAGATCCAGTAGTTATATTACGAATAATTACTTCTAATGGGAAAATTTCTACTTTTTTTACTAAAACATCGCGATCATTTAATTTTTTGATCATATGAGTTTTGATTCCCGCTTCTTCAAGCATATCAAAGATAATACATGAAATAGTGTTATTTAAAACCCCTTTACCTTCAAATTGATCATGTTTAACACCGTTTCCAGCTGTTGCGTCATCTTTATAATGAATTAAATATTCATCTTCTTTGTCTGTTTTATAAACTTGTTTTGCTTTTCCTTCGTATAATAATTCTGCCATTTGTAATATCTCCTTATTTGTACTTTTCAATAACTTCTTCGTTTGCTTTCATTGCTTGATTTTCCATATCTTTACGATAAGCAATTAATTTTTCTTTAATTTCATCATGTTTAATTGCCATGATTTGTAATGCTAGATAAGCTGCATTTTTACTTCCATTAATAGCAACTGTTGCTACTGGGATTCCTGAAGGCATTTGGACAATTGATAATAAAGCATCCATACCATCTAAAGTAGCTCCGCTAATTGGTACACCAATTACTGGTAATACTGTTTGTGAAGCAACAACTCCTGGTAAAGCAGCAGCCATTCCAGCAGCAGTAATGATAACTTCAGTACCATCAGTTTCAGTTTCTTTAATAAATGAACTAAGCCCTAAATGAGCTCGATGTGCTGATAAACAACGAACGTTTACTTCAACACCATAATCTTTCAAAATTGTTATTGCTGGTTCAACTTTACTTAAATCACTAGTTGACCCCATAATAATTGCGACTTTCATAATTCCTTCCTTTCTATTTAAACCACTAAAAGTGACCTGCGTCACTTTTAGAATAGTCCCACAATCTTACCATCTTTATCAATATCCATATTAACTGCAGCTGGTCGTTTTGGTAGTCCTGGCATTCTCATAATGCTTCCAGAAATAGCGATTAAAAAACCGGCTCCAGCAGCTGGAATTAGATCATTTATCTTAACTGTAAAACCACTTGGGCGACCTAATAAATTAGGCTGATCTGATAAAGAATATTGTGTTTTAGCAACACAAATAGGTAATTTATCTAATCCTTGAGCTTCATATTTTTTCATCTTTGTGATGACTTTTTTATCGAACGCCACACCATCGGCACCATAGATTTCTTTGGCGATTGTTTCAATTTTTTCTTTAATTGTTAAGTCTAAATCATAAATTGGATGATAATTTGCTTCTTTAGTTTCTAAAATCTCTAATAATTTTTCTGCTAATTCAATACCACCATCAGCACCTTTTTCCCATACTTTAGAGATTGCTACATCTACACCCATTTTATTGCATGTATCTTTTAATAATTGTAATTCAGCTTCACTATCAGTTGGGAATGCATTTATTGCAACTACTGAAGGTAAATCATATTTAGCAATATTTTCAATATGTTTTTCTAAGTTTTTAATACCAGCTGCTAAGGCTTCTAAATTTTCATTAGCTAATTCTTTTTTATCCATACCACCATGCATTTTTAAAGCTCTAACAGTAGCCACGATTACTACTGCTTGAGGATTTAAATTAGCTTGACGACATTTAATATCTAAGAATTTTTCAGCCCCTAAATCAGCTCCGAATCCAGCTTCAGTTATTGCATAATCACCTAATTTCATTGCTAATTTAGTTGCCATAACTGAATTGCAGCCATGAGCAATATTAGCAAATGGTCCACCATGAACAAAAACTGGCGTATGATCTAATGTTTGCACTAAGTTTGGTTTAATAGCATCTTTTAATAATAATGTAACCGCACCTGTTGCTTCAATATCATCAACAGTCACAGGTTCACCATCATAATTATAAGCAACTATCATTTTTCCGGCTCTTTGTTTTAAATCATCAAGACTTGTTGCTAAACATAAGATAGCCATAACTTCACTAGCAACAGAAATATCGAATCCATCTTCACGAGGCACTCCATTAACTTTTCCGCCTAATCCACAAATTGTATGTCTTAATGCTCGATCGTTTAAATCAACAACACGTTTCCATACAATATTACGAACATCAATATTTAGTGGATTACCATGATGAATTGAATTATCAAGCATTGCTGCAATTAAGTTATTAGCAGCAGTAATTGCATGAATATCACCTGTAAAATGAAGATTAATATCTTCCATTGGTACTACTTGAGCATACCCGCCACCAGCAGCTCCACCTTTGATTCCAAAACAAGGACCTAATGATGGTTCACGCATTGCTACAATTGATTTTTTTCCCATTTTATTTAAAGCCTGAGAAAGACCAATCATTGTAGTTGTTTTTCCTTCTCCTGCAGGAGTTGGATTAATTGCAGTAACTAATACTAATTTTCCATCAGGATTGTTTTCTACTCGATTAATAGTTTCTAAAGATATTTTAGCTTTGTATTTTCCATACAACTCTAAATCATCTTCGACTAATCCAATTTTGCTTGCAATTTCTTTAATTGGTTCCATTTTTGCACTTTGTGCAATTTCAACATCAGTTAACATAACGCCACCCTTTCCAGTTAAATTTTTAGAGGAATTTCACATCTTCTTTATACCATATTTTGGCTTTTTTCTCAACCGATAGCAATGTAAGCTTAGTATTTTAAAGACATACTTCCTAACAATGAAAAAAGAGCCGTGCACCATCTAGACTACTTTGGCCCAGACGGTCGGCTCTTACACGATTATACTCCCTGTGGTTAATTCCACTTCCGTCAGTCGTATAACTATTTGCATGATATCATTTATTAAAATAAGTTTCAAGTAAATTAATGATAAAAATTGTTGAATAATAACAAAACTATAATTGGAATAATAATTTGTAATATTGTTTTATTTATCGCAGTTCTATCATCAACTTTAATCTCTTGTAATTTAAGATATCCAAAATAACCAATTATCGCTAAAATAATAATTACTAAATAAATAATATTCAAAACACTTGTTGAATAGTTGCCAGAAATACGTCCACCTAATAAACCAATCAACAATACGATAAAACCACTATAAAAAAATTTTAATAATTTTTCTTTCAATTAAAACACCTCTTATCTTTTAAATAAATAGAAGCCAAAAGCTTCTATTTATTTTAATAACTATATTGTTGAATTTTATCAAGTACTCTTTGTTTTTCATCGCCTTCTAATATAGTTGGCTGGTAGTTATTACGGCTAGAACTTGTTGTAATTGAACAAGGAATAATTTCATGAGTTTCACTAGTAAATTTACCATCAGTAAAATTCATTGTAATTGAATAAATCATTGAATCAGTATCACTTGGATTTTTATTGCCACCAAAGCAGAAATTTCCTAATGAATAAACAATTTGTTTACCATTATATTCCTCAACCCCTTGAATAACATGAGGATGAGAACCAACGACTAAATCAGCTCCGCTATCAATTGAAAATTTAGCTAATTCACGTTGATCATCATTAGCTGAATAATCACGTTCAATTCCCCAGTGATAAAATACTACAACAGCATTAGCACCTTGATTATTTTTTAAATCTTCAATAGCCGCTTTAATTGTAGCACGCCCTTGTTCATTATTCATTGAAACAGACATCGAACGATAACCTAGAAAACCAATTTTGATACCATTAACTTCTTTAACACATGAAGTTTCATATCCAAAATAACCAATACCCTTTTCATCTAATATATTTTTGGTATCGCTCATTCCTTGAGCAAAATAGTCTTCAGAATGGTTATTAGCTAAAGAAACCATCTCAACACTACCACTAGTTAAGATATTAGCATATTCATATGGACCACTAAAAGCAAATTGTTTTTCAGCATGAGAAGTTGCCGTTGTTAACGGACCTTCTAAATTAACGATCGTTAAATCATCTTGTTCAAATACACTTTTTACATTTCTTAAAAAATATGTAGTATCATTTCCCTGATTAGCGTATTCTTGATTAAAGGATCCTGAATATGATTGGCCGGCATAATTTCCTAAAGTACAGTCACCAGCAAAACTCATCTTTACACTAACATTTACCGGCTCTTTTTCGACAGTTGATGTTTCATCTTTCTTTTTACTTTCTTTTTTTTCTGTAGTGTTGCCATCTCCTGATGAAGAGCAGCCAACTACCATCAACACCATTATCAAACATAACAATATCTTTTTCATTTCCTTACCTCATTTCTTTTATTAGTATAACATTCTTTGCTATAAAAAAAAATATTTCCGCTAACTATTACAATAAAATCCATTAATCTCTCTCAATAAATTTTTATTAAAAAAATTTATTGAAAAAAACAATCTTTTAATTATTTAACAGCTTTGATATAATTCTTTCTAGGAGGCTAGTATGATAAAAGAAATAGATAACAAAATGGATTATGATCAACTACTTACTGAAAGTGATCCTAACATAAATCTTGTTCGTGATTATTTAAAACACGGTACTTTATATGGCTACTTTGTTAACAATGAACCTGTTAGTTTTTTAGCTGTAGAGATCATCGATGGTAATGTTGAAATAAAAAATATTTTAACGTTACTTGAACATCGTAATCATGGTTATGCCAAAGCATTAATTAAATATGTTGAAGAAAAATACAGTTCTTATCCTTGTATTTTAATTGGAACTGCTAACTCTAGTTTAGAAAACATCACTTTCTATACTCGGCTAGGATATCGTTACTCACATCGGATTGAAAATTTCTTCATTGATTATTATCCTAAAGAAATAATCGAAAACGATATGCAAGCTACAGATTTATTGTATTTTAAAAAATGTCAAAATAGTTTTAATTAAACAAAAAATTAAGTCCTTTATCAGAACTTAATTTTTTTTATTTTCTTCAACATATTGTTTTATACCTGCAAACACTTCATCACTAATAATATGCTCAATTCTACAGGCATCTTCTTCAGCTACTTCCTTACTTACATTAGCAGTAACCATTAAAAAATCTGTTAAATAAAGGTGTTTTTCATACACTGAATTAGCTTTATTTAGCCCTAATTCTGTCAATTCAATAAAACCTTTACTATCAATTGTAATATAGCCATCATTTTTCAAAATGCCCACTCCTCTACTAACACTAGGTTTACTAAAACCTAATTCTTTAGCCACATCAATCGAGCGAACACTATTATTACGTTTTTTCAATAATAAGATTGTCTCTAAATACATTTCACCAGATTCATGCATATTATACACCTCCAATTAATACATTATAAGTATACCAACAATAACATAAAAAGAAAACCGGAAGGATAATTCCGGTTTTGAAAGTAAAACGAACTATTTTAGAATGATAATTATAATGGCTAAATTATTTATCACTTAATTAGGATGTGGATTTTTATAGCTCGATTATTGAAAATGCATACTTATGACTTGAAGGATAACTTTATCGCATTTTCAAAAAACTTTCTAAAATATTTTGAAAAATCAAAATATTACTTGAGAATGAAATCAAATATTAAAGAAATCATTATATTTAAGGAATTTGGCTATTCAAGTTAATATTATTTATTATTCGACGGGATAAAATTAGTAAGAGTACCGTATTTAATATCTTCGAGAAAAAGGTGAATAGCATAATACGGATACTCTCACTAAATGTTATACTTATAATTACTATTTCTAAATTATTAGGAAATTTTAATCGTTGTAGGTATATTAGATAAGATTATAAGTATAAAACTTATTATTGATTTTCAATTATTTTTCTAATTTCATCAATATCTTCTTCAGTTCCATCATTCTCAACTTTATAAAGACATGGTACGTTATATTGCTTAGCAATAACATCTCCAGCCTTGCAATAAGCTTCACCGTATCCTTGATCACCACTAACAATGACACCCTTTAAATGGCTATTATTACCACTTAGAAATTCTTCAACCTCGCTAGGAACATCACCATAACCATCAGTATAAGTTATCAAAAGATAATCTTCACTAATCACTTCTGTCCCAGAGCTGATTTCTAAAGCATCAACATTTAAACGATCAATAATACTTTGAACATTACCGGTTCTTGATGCATATACTATTTTCATATAACTATGCCTCCTTTTCTTAGTTAGCTTTAACTAACTATCTATATGTTAGCACAGACTAACCAAGAAAGCAACTACTTTAATAATTTTTTTTAATTATTTTTCTAATTGATAGAACCCAGTCATTCCTGAATATTTGCTTTGGCTTCCTAAACGATCTTCAATTCTGATTAATTGATTGTATTTAGCAATACGATCTGTTCTTGAAGCAGAACCAGTCTTAATTTGACCAGCATTAGTAGCTACTGCGATATCTGCAATAGTAGTATCTTCAGTTTCACCTGAACGGTGTGAAATTACTGCAGTGTAGTTAGCTTTTTGAGCCATTTCGATAGCTTCTAATGTTTCAGTTAATGTACCGATTTGATTTACTTTGATTAAGATTGAGTTAGCTACTCCACGATCAATACCTTGTTGTAAACGTTTAGTGTTAGTTACAAAGAAGTCATCTCCAACTAATTGTACTTTTCCACCTAATTTTTCAGTTAAGTAGTCCCAACCTTCCCAATCGTCTTGGTCTAAACCATCTTCGATAGAAATAATAGGATATTTTTCACATAATTCAGCATAGAAATCTACTAATTCTTTTGAAGTGAAAGATTTGTTGTTTTCACCTGGTAAAACATATTTACCATCTTGGTAGAATTCACTACTTGCAACGTCCATTGCTAATTTAACGTCTTCACCTGGTTTGTAACCAGCTTTTTCGATTGCTTCAATAATAGTTTTGATTGCATCTTCGTTTGATGCTAAGTTTGGAGCAAATCCACCTTCATCACCAACAGCAGTATTTAAACCTTTTGAATTTAATACTGATTTTAAAGCATGGAATACTTCAGCACCCATTCTGATTGCTTCTTTGAAGCTTGGTGCATTTACTGGCATAATCATAAATTCTTGGAAATCTACGTTGTTGTCAGCATGAGCTCCACCATTGATAATGTTCATCATTGGAGTAGGTAATACATAACCATTAGCTCCACCGATATAACGATATAATGGTAAACCTAAGCTTGCAGCAGCAGCTTTAGCAACAGCTAAAGAAACACCTAAGATAGCATTAGCACCTAATTTACCTTTATTTGGAGTACCATCTAATTCGATCATTTTGTAATCGATTTCTCTTTGGTTAGTTACTTCCATACCAATAACTGCTTCAGCGATAACATTGTTTACGTTATCAACAGCTTTTTGTGTTCCTTTTCCTAAGTAACGGTTTTTATCACCATCACGTAATTCAACAGCTTCATGAACACCAGTTGAAGCTCCACTAGGTACAATTGCGCTTCCAAAAGCACCGCATTCTGTAGTTACTTCTACCTCTACAGTAGGATTACCACGTGAGTCAAGTACTTCACGTGCATATACGCTTTTAATTTTACTCATTATTTCTCCTCCTCTATGATTCGCTCTAACCCGGGTGACTAAGCCAGGTTAGAAAGAACCATTTATTCACACGAAGTTAGTTTTACCTAACCATTAATAGGATACCACAAAGCCTTATATTATGCAATCTAAAAGATGATAAAAATCAAATTTTTTTTCAAAAAAATAACAGTTCATTTATAGTAAAAAAGTTAGATTTTTCTAAGTCTTTAGCCAAATCTCAACATATCGATAAAGCTTTTCATTGCCAGCTAATCATCCTTAATAAATATTAATTAAATTGAAAATTTTTAAAAGATTATCATATATGTTTCATTGACTTTAAACCGTCTTTATTTTATACTTTATTCAGGTGGTTTATTATTCACCTTAAATAGCTGACTACTATTTAAAAAATGTTAGAAAAATGATTTATTTACACGAAGCTATAAATGACTGCAATTCTCTAACCTAACTGATACTTAGCTATCTGAGAATTCTTTTTAAATGTCATGATTTATTGAAGGCTTAGCAACTATCCTTTAAAAGTATTGGCATTTAATCTTAATTATAATCACTTTTCTAGCTATTCCATCTAATGGAATATTATTAGCGATTATCGTTGCAGGTAATCCATCTTAAAAGCCATTTTATATGGCTTTTTTATTTTATTACAAGTCAGTTTATATATTATAATTGTAACATGATGTGATATTGATGGAATTTAGAGTCTTACAGTATTTTTTAGCTATCGCTAGAGAAGAAACAATTTCAAAAGCAGCTGAAAGTCTACATATAACCCAGCCACCCCTTTCAAGACAAATGAAAGGATTGGAAGAACAATTAGGTAAACAATTATTTATTCGTGGAAATCGAAAAATAAATTTAACTGAAGAAGGTATCTTACTTAGACAACGAGCTGAAGAAATAATTAGTTTAGTTGAAAAAACTGAATCAGAAATCATGCATAGTGATACAACAATAAGTGGTGATATTTATATTGGCAGTGGTGAAACAGAAGGAATGCAGATTCTAGCAAAAGTAATCGATACTTGCCACAAAGAATATCCAAAAATAAAATCTCACTTGTACAGTGGTAATTCTCAAAATGTAGTTGAAAAAATTGAAAATGGTTTAATTGATTTTGGGGTATTAATTGAACCAGCTGATATTTCTAATATGATTTTATTAAAATACCTGTAAAAGATAAATGGGGCGTATTAATGAGAAAAGATAGTCCTGTTGCATCGCTAAAAAACATTACTGCCGATACATTAAAAAAACTTCCTTTAATCTGTTCAAGTCAGGAAATAGTCAAAAATGAAATATCCGGCTGGCTAAATGATGATTATAATAAACTTAATATTGTAGCAACTTATAATTTAATCTATAACGCTTCTTTGTTAGTTGAAGAAGGAAGTGGTTATGCTTTAGGTTTAGATAAATTGATCAATACTTCAGGTAATAGCAAACTTTGCTTTATCCCACTAGAACCGAAGCTTGAAGTTGGCTTAACATTAATATGGAAAAAATATCATTTATTTTCTAAAGCGACGAGTTATTTTTTAAATCAATTACGAAAAGAAATTAATAAATCATAATATCATTTTCCAACTTTTAGATATGAATCATTTTGACTAATGTTAAAATAACAATTTTCATGTTCTAAAAAAGACAATGCTCTTTTTAGATCTTCAATTTCATTTAAAAGACTTTGACGCTGTTTTTTAATCAATTCATTGCGCTTTGATAAAGTGTTATCGCCACAAGAAAATAAATAGCAAAAATACTTGATGTCTTTTAAAGGCATTCTCATTTGCTTTAAAGTAAGTATATTTTTTAAAACACAAAGATCCCGCTCACTAAAAACGCGAATACCACTATAACGAGTTATTGGTGGCAACATTCCTAATTTTTCATAATATCTGATTGTAGAAACCGGTATATTTAACTTTTTAGCTACTTCACTAATTGAATATTGCATAATATCACCCCTATTTCACATACATTATAACTATAAAAAAATAACGATACCAATACTTTAAAAGAATGTCCATTATGCCTAATTTAAATAATAAAAAAGATGCAGTTTTCAAAAATCTACATCTTCATCATTTTTTTACTTGTAACTTTAATTAAAATAACACTTATAGTACAAACAATAAACTCTGTAACCGGGAACGTTGCCCAAACACCATTCATATTGGCAATCAAAGATAAGAAAAATGCCATTGGAATAATAATGATAAAACCACGTAACAGTGATATTACATGCGCTGGTAATGGATGCTCTATTGAAGTAAAATAAATAGACGATACAATATTAATACCAGCAAAAAGACAACCAACAAAATATATTTTCAAGCCATTTTCAGCGATATTTTGTAAAGCTATATTATTTTCACTATTGAAAATTCCAGCAATCACATCACATTTAAAAAAGATAATTAAATATATACAAATAGATATTATCACTACACTAAATATTGCATATTTAAAAATAATATGTACCTTTTTTATTTGTCCAGAACCATAGCCACTACTTAGAAGCGGTTGAATACCTTGAGATATACCTGTATAAATAGAAATAACTACTAAAGATAAATTTGCAATAACGCCATAAGCTGCCACTCCAGTATTTCCAGCTAAGTTTAAAATAATCATATTAAAGATAATCATAACTATTCCTGAAGACACCTCAGTTACTAATGATGGCAACCCACTAGAAACGATATCTAAAATATGTCTATCTACTAATTTAGTTTTAACTAATTTAAAATTATTTAATTTTTTTATAAAAAATGGTGAAAGTATCAAAATACTAATAACTGGTGCTAGTCCAGTTGCAAAAGCAGCACCAAAAATTCCCATATCCAAAGGAAACATAAAAACATAATCTAAAACTATATTAGAAAAACTACCACCTAACATTGCCATCATTGATAATTGTGGCGCGCCATCATTACGAACATAACATAATAATAAATTATTCATCATAAACATCGGTGCAAATACTAATATAACTCGTAAATAAACACTACTCATATCATAAACACTTTTAGTTGCTCCTAGTAATTTAGCTAGCGGACCAGAAAATAGGATTCCAATCAAAAAATATATTGCTGCCATTGTCACTACAAGAAAGAAAGCCTGAGTAAAAATGTTATTTGCCTTTTTAAAATTGTTTTGACTTTTAAAAATTGAATATTTAGTAGCACCACCCATACCGATCATTAATCCACTACCATTTATAAAACTATAAATTGGAATTGCAAGATTTAAAGCTGCAAGTCCATTAGCACCTAAGGCCTTAGAAACAAAAAATGTATCCGCTAAAATATAACAAGATAATCCAATCATTCCTAGCACATTTAACGAGGTATACTTGGCAAATTCTTTAAAATAATTTTGCTGTTCCATAATCATAATTTCTCCTTTACAACTAAAAAATAACATTATTAACATTAAAAAAACCTCTTATCCATTCCAACTAAGGCCTACTGGAATAGATAGAGGTAATGTCCGGCGACATGTAGTTTTATTTTACTAATTCTCTTACAATAAGTCAATATACTAAAAATACTATTTTATCAATATACTTATATCTTTTTAAATCTTACCTCATTTTTAAAATATTACTAACCATAAATATACTAATTTCCAAAAATTTAAATGCAAATATTCAGTTTATGTAATATAAAAACCCATTAACAGATTAAAAATTATTTACCTCACAAAACTATAATATATTATGTTATAATAATTGCCATTGGAGGTATTTATAATGAATGATTATATATTACATATTTTAAAAGATATTATGGCAATCGATAGTCCTTCTGGTTATACTAAAGAAGTTATTAGCTATTGTCAAAAAGAAGCTGAACAACTAGGTTTTAAAACTGCGATAACTAATAAAGGAAATCTAGAAATATTTGTTGAAGGTAATGATGACTATACAATCGGCTTTTGTGGTCACGTTGATACATTAGGTTTAATGGTTAGAAGTATTAAAGATGACGGAACACTTGCTTTTACTAATATTGGTGGTCCAATTATTCCTACTTTAGATGGTGAGTATTGTCGAATTATAACTCGTGATGGTCGTAGTTATACGGGAACTATTTTATCAAACTCTCCAGCTGTCCATGTATATAAAGACGCTCGTACTTTAGAAAGAACATGTGATACAATGCACATTCGTATTGATGAAATAGTAAAAAACAAAGCTGATGTTGAAAAGTTAGGTATTGGTAATGGTGACTTCATTGCTATCGATCCTAAAACAACAATTACTGGATCAGGTTTTATTAAATCAAGATTTTTAGACGATAAGGTTAGTGTTGCTATTTTATTTGGATTATTAAAAACTATTGCAACAGAAAATATCAAACCTCAACATAATTTACAATTAATTATCTCTACTTATGAAGAAGTTGGTCATGGTAGCAGCTATATTTCTAATCAAATAAGTGAGTTAATAGCTGTTGATATGGGATGTATTGGTTTAGATTTATCATGCAGTGAATATGATGTAAGTATCTGTGCTAAAGATGGCAGTGGTCCATATGACTATGAAATGACTACTAGATTAATTAATCTAGCAAAAGAAAATAATTTACAATATGCTGTTGATATTTATCCTTTCTATAGTAGTGATGTTTCAGCCGCATTAAGAGGTGGTCAAAATATCAAGGGTGCCCTAATCGGTCCTGGTGTTTGTGCATCACACGGTATGGAAAGAACTCATCTTCAAGGAGTCGAAAATACATTAAAATTAATTTTAGCTTATATAAAATAAGGGGGTATTTCATTTCAACCCCCTTTTCCTTTTTATAATCCTTTTTCTGTTAATTCACGAGCTACATCATCTTTTACAGTAACTCCTGCAGCTTCTAATTCAGCAATTTTGTCTGCAAATTGTGGTAAATATTTTTTATGTGCAATTAATAATTCATCTAAGACACGTTTTGCAGTTTCACCTGAAGGAATTTGTGGATTTAATATAAATGCTTGTAATGCTAATCCATAATCTCCAGTAACAGCTGCTTCTTCTACACATAATTCCATATTTTTCATACATTGTAACCATCCACGTTGTGCTGGTTCTAAAGGTCCAAAAGCAATTGGTAATGCTCCTGCTGCTCCAATATGGGCAGATACTTCTACTGCACAATCAGCTGGTAAATCTGGTACAGCACCATTATTTTTTGTAGTTACAACAATATGAGTATTTTTATTAGCATAAATTGAAGCAATCGTTTCACAAGCTGCATCACTATAATGAGCCCCACCACGTTTAGCTAATTGTTCTGGTTTAACATTTAAATCAGGATCTTTATATAATTCAAACAATTCAGCTTCTGTTTGTTTTACCTGTTGTGCTCTTGTTCCAATTGTATTATATTCTTCCAAACCATGTTTAAGCATTTCTTCTTGACGATAGTAATAACGATGATATCCACATGGAATTAAATTCATTTGTTTTAATTGTTCTTTAAAGAATGGAATATCATGAATATTAGCAGGAATTCCAGCATCTTTTCCTTCATACATTGCATCAATGATTTTTCCTGTTACATCATTACCATGAATATCAAATACACGATGCCAATGGAAATGGTTTAATCCGGCAAATTTATAGATTAATTTATCTAATGTAGTCCCAATAGTTTCTGGTTCAGCCATCATTGCTCCAACTGGAACATTACATAATCCAATTACACGATCCCATTTACCATAACGCATTACTGATTCAGTAACCATACCACTTGGATTAGTAAAGTTGATTAACCATGCATTAGGGCATAATTCTTTCATATCTTCAACAATACTTAAAATTACTGGGATTGTTCTAAATGCTTTAAAAATTCCTCCTGCTCCATTTGTTTCTTGACCTAATAAACCATAAGAAAATGGAATTCTTTCATCTTTAATTCTAGCATTTAATAAACCAACTCTAAATTGAGTTGTAACAAAATCAGCATCTTTTAAAGCTTCGCGACGATCTAAAGTTAAATGAACTTTAACATCATATGGTGATGCATCCCACATTCTTTGAGCCATTGCTCCAACGATTTCTAATTTTTCTTTACCATCTTCAATATCAACTAACCAAATTTCTTTAATTGGTAGTTCATTGTATCTTTTAATAAATCCTTCCATCAATTCTGGTGTATAACTACTTCCACCACCAATTGTAACAATTTTTACTGGTTTTTTTTCCATATACTTACTTCCTTTCGTTCTTGATGATTATATTTTAACGAATTAATTTAAATAATGAAATAGCTTTCATTGTTTTTTTAATGTCTTTCAATTTTTGAAAAAAATTTTATTCTATATTGCGGACTTTAGCCAATTTGTTACTTATTTGTTACTTATTTAGTACGTTTTATTGAGTTTTGTTAAACATTTCTAAATAAAAAATCCTAGAGCATAAGCCCTAGGATTTTTCAATATATTTATTATTAATGTAATATTGTTTGTGGTTTTTATCTTCAATAACACTAATAAACTTGCCGTCCAATATCAACCAATATTTCTGGTCTACTGATAGTTTCTTAGCATCTATTGTTTCTGCGTGTTCCTTTAATTTAATAATCATAATAGACTCCCATCTGATTCTGGAGTTCTTCGCTCAATTCATAATATTTATGATATTGGTTTCGATAAAATTCAGCATCATCTTCTAATTCTGAAATTTTATTTTGATAAGACTTATTAAGAGCCTCCTGATTATTTTTTATTTGTGCAATGTAAACAACTGATAATATATTAATTAGTAAGGATAAAGCTACAACAGAAACAATAAGCCGTTTTGCTTTTAGTGCCATGATCTTACACCTTCTTCAAATAGTCTCCGCTTACCCAACCACTTGGAATACGTGCCCAGTTACCGCTCCACTCTTTTACAGTTACACGTGTTCCTTGATTGATACATCCGTCTTTATCATAATCATGATTTTTAGCATCTGCAGTTAGTTCTGAATATGTTTTTCTTCTATAATTAGTTCCTGGACCTGTTCTTACAGATAAATCGCTAGCTGTTACTTCATAAGTGCCTAATGTTTTTGAATTAGATGTACTAGACGAAGATGAACTTGAACCAGTAGAAGCAGATGATGAACCATCTTTTACAGCATATACACTATTTCCTTTTTTAAGGCATACCCAGCCTGATGGACATTTACCCCAGATGTCATTTCCTGATACTGAAATTTGAGATACTGTAATTCTTGTACCTTTGTCTAATGCACCGTCACCGTCTTTATCGTGAGCTTTACCGTCTGTACTTAATCCTCCATGACCTACTGCAGAACCAGCCGGAGCGCTACGTACAATCAAATCACTAGCAGTGATAGTATAAGTTCCAGTAGTAAATCCGTCATTGTTATTTGATGGGACAGTTGGCTGTGATGGTGGAATTACAGTAGTCGCTTCATCATACTTAGGATGAATATATCCACGAATAGAAGCATTACCAACTGCAATAGTTCTACGGGCTACTGCGTCAGATTTATTGCCCTCAATGACTGTGATTTGATTCCCAGATACCGCTTCTACGATTCCTACATGCTCTGGCCATCCATCTTTTTTATCCCAGTCGTACATGATCAAGTCACCAACGTTAGGTGTAATATCATCATTTTCTTGCCAGATGCTCATTTCTTTTGCTTTGGTAATTGCATTACCACAACTACATTCTAGTGGACATAAAGTTGCTAACCCCGCTTTAATGAAACAAGCAGATATAAAAGTCATACACCATGAATCAGTATATTTTACTCTATAGTTTCTAGGCAAAGGTGTATATGAGTTATACACATCAATAATTTGTTTGTGACTTCCGTTACTTTCTTTACAATTGATCCAACTACGTGCTACATTTAAAATTTTATCTACATTACTCATATTTCTATACCTCCATTTTGAAATCTTTAGATTTTATACATGTATTTGACTGTTTTAAATAAATGTCTACATATAATTCATCTTTATCTCTGTTATAAGTTACTTCGGGATAGTAATGTCCTAATGCCTTAGCATATAAAGTACATTTTTTATAACCTAACTCGTGTGCAAACCATACAAAATCCAATTCTTCGATTGTAAGTTCAATATTATGCTTTTCTTTCATAACATCGATAACTGCATTTTTGGCTATTTTTTCAAATTCATATGATGTCATATTCCCCTCCTGATTTTTTATAATTCAATACCTTCAATTTCTGCACGAATTTCTAAACTTTTCAAATACTCATTCATGTAATACAATTGATCATCTAATACTGTAATTGGACAACTAGGTTCAAACCCTAATGTTCCTGCTTCATTTTTAACAAGCATATTACGCAACTTATCGTGTCTAATCTTTGCTTGGTAATACTCCGCTTTAAAACGTTCTTTGTAATCGTTACTAATCATTCCTAACGCTGTTTGTGGTAATTCGTTTGCTTCATATTCTCTATATGCTTCATCAAACACTCCTTTAGGTGACCAGCTTACATAATTATCACTGTATTTAACTAGATACCCCTCATCATTTGGATTTTCATCTTCTGGAATAGTCCATCCACGATATTTGTTATAATCACCACGAGTCATTGGCTTTGCTTCAATCAATTTAACTCCAACATACTTTTTCATATCTACTCCACCTCTTCGCTTTCTGCATCAGTATCTTTATTAATAATTTTATTTGCAACCTCTAGTCCATTGATCAACACATTAGGTACATTAAATCCGGCTTCAACAAAATTTTCTACAATACTTCTTGCTTCATTGACTAGTAGGCTCGCTAAAACGAACCATCCTAACAATGTCGTCACACCTAGATCAATTCCTAGTGTATTTCCTAATTCGATAAAGATTGCAGATAAAGCGAAAGCTACCATGATCATCAACCAGTAGCCAATTTTCTTTAGAACACCCTGCCAGCCTTTTACACTGTTTTCTTTTTTAGCAATACGAGATTTCATCCACCCAGTGATCCAGTCGATGATGTTTAGTAATAAAAATACCGCAAATAATAACCAGTGTTCGCCAAAAATAAACGTTAAAAAAGCAATTACCGCTCCGGCAATTGCATTAAAAGTATCCATATAGTTTAAATTACTCAAAACCATTTTCTTCATATTCCTCACCTTATTTATTTTTTGCTGCAATCATTTCATCCTGTTTAGCATATGCCTCATCTTCAAAAGCATCTTCCAATTGACGAACTTTTGCTCTGTTTTCTTTATAAAGCTCTTGATTATTCATCCATGCATCAATTGTAATTTGCTCAGGATTATTACTGTCAATCATTGCTCTTTGGCCTTTTACAGAAATTCCATCAACTGTGATATCGTTTTCCATCTGTAGTGTTGTACGAATGTTATTTACTATTTCTGCCATTTTTCTTTCCTCCTAATTAATTGTTATAGAAATAAGCATAATTTACACGTAAGTTATTACTTGTAGCTGAATTTAAAGTTGCGTATAAAGTTGTTCCTAACCATGTAGCGCCATTCAAATGTACTCCATTTGCATTTCCGTCACCATTAGTAAATACTACTCCTAATACATCTTGTCGAGATGGAGTAAATCCATATTCAGTGTTGAATAAATTTTGAATTTCACTCCATGTGTGAACAACAACAGAGTTCGCTCCACCCGGGTTGCAAACTTTAGATCCAGACATCATGTAAAGCTTTTGAGAATTCAAAACATCTTGTAAGCTTTCATTATTATCAGTCACTATCGAATTTGCTTTTATATAAGCCCTATCAGATTTATCTTTTATAAATTCAATAAATTTACTTGTTCTAGCCATTAACGACACTTTTAGAACAATTTTCTAATCTGTCGTTTTTGTGTACCGAACAGTTAAATATACTGTTCCTTCTTCACTGTTGTACGCACCATTACAATATCCAGCATTATTGATTACACCAAGATTTAGCAATGGATATTGATTTACACCTCCACTGAATACAACAAAACATCCTTGTGGAACCCATGCTCTATAAGAGCCTAGGTTTGATACATTTATGTTAGTATTTCCAGTATTGATATTATTTTTTGTTGTTGTAAATGTCTTTTGGTATATCTTTTTTCCATCTATCCAGTACTCACCGGTGAACTGTTCACTAGTGCTGTATTGAAAGTACACATTCTTTTTTCTTAACCTTTTATAATCATCTCTAAAATCGAAAATTTGTATTGCCACAGCTTTTAGTCTACATTGCTATCGGTGGTCTTTCGGTACTTATCCGGTGGTTTTCGTATACCACAACGTCAGTACAAAGTTATATGCGTTGTCATCAAAATTACAATGTAATCGATTATCTGGAGAAGCAAAAACTGGGGAATGTCCTGTCTGCTTATTTCCATTCGGAGAACCTAAAGTATAGAAACTTGTCATTTCTATGATCTTATCAAGTCCATCTACTGTAGTAAGATACGTTAAACCACCAGTGATAGTACCAAAATTGTAAGTTCGACAATAAATCTTCTTCCCGTCTATCCAGTACTCACCGGTAAACTGCTCATTAGTACTATATTGAAAGAACGTGTCTTTTCTTTGTAGACGATTACCTGACTTAAAGCCGAATACCTTAATAGCCATAGAACCACCGTCCAGTGCAATCTCTATTGCTAGTAGACTGCACCACCTTTCGATTTTGTTGACTGTGAGGTAAGAGTTGTACGATTAGAAAATTTTCTAAAAGCACACCCCCCCCCACAAATTTTTAAACGAATTATTCAAAGTTTTTTACCTCCTCATATTATTTTTATATAGTCACATTTACTGTTCCTACTAATTCAAAAATCGGCTGTTCACTGCCACCATTTGTGTAAATAACACAGCCCTCATTCACATCTACGGCAAAGCTAGCAACACTTTCCGAAACACCACTAATGAAATTAATTAGTCCACCGCTAATGTTAATTCCCATCTGTCTGCTCCAGCTTCCTGCAGATCCATCATTTGTGAGTGCACTTAGATTAATCATGCCATAGTTCATCAGCAATGAATAATTCATTTCTCCGCCACTTTGAGTAGATTCTATAGTACCATCGTTGTTTATGCTGAACTGAGTAGTAAGACCACCGGATGTACTTTGTGAAGTCAATCCACCGCTCTCAATCGTTACACCGCCGATAGTTCCAGACGTTGCAGTAATTACTCCTGCAGATGTTACTACAAACTTTCCACTACCTATGTTGATAGATCCACCGGTTATAGAGCCTAAATTTGCAGATATTGCACTTAAAGAAGTAATATTCATTTTAGCAGCAGTGATTGCTTTAGCTGCAATCTTATCTGCTGTAACGGCATTAGCAGCAATTTGTGCAGCAGCAACAGTTCCCGCATATATCTTGCTACCATTTATATAATTCAGGTTATTGTTATATGCCCAGGTTGCAGCTGCTTTCAAAGCTGATGTGTCAGTCATCACCCAGTAGGTTCCGTCATAAACAAACTGTACCGTTGCTCCAGCAACCCAGTTGTAAACACTAGTTGCTGTAAGATTAGCACCATAGACTCTTATTGTCTTAGCACCAGTACCACCAACATTTAAAGTTACATTTGCAACTGATGTAGCGTAAGTAAACTTAACGCAGACAGTAGCACCGCTTTTTAAAGTTAACGTTCCACTTGTAAGAGTAGCAACTTTAGCGGCTGTTGCTGCTGCTGTGCCACAAGTAGCATAAAGCATTTGTCCATCAGCCCCGGCTGCACCAGTATTCCCCTGTGGCCCTTGTGCACCGGTAGCACCAGTGTTTCCATACACTCCGATAATATGCGGTGTAGTTGTTGTACTGCTTCCATTCGTATATTTGATTATTTCATAGTTCCATAAGTATTTCTTAGAAGTTGTAATGCTTTGTACTGATGTTGTCCAGCCACTGGTTGAAGTAGTAACACCACTTGCTGCAGTTGTTGCTAAGTAATAATTTGTAATACTTGAGATACCATTTCCAGTTGCGCCTGTTGCACCCTGAGGTCCAGTAGCTCCAGTATCTCCCTTATCACCCTTGTCACCTTTAGCACCAGTCGCTCCGGTAGCACCTGTGTTACCATAAACACCAATGATACAAGGAGAAACAGTAGTTGTGGAATTATCTGTGTATTTAATAACTTCATAGTTCCATAGATATCTCTTGCTAGATGTGATGGACTGTATTGTTGTCGTCCAACCACTCGTAGATGTCGTAACTCCACTTGAAGCAGTAGTAGCGAGATAATATTCAGTGATTGAAGAAATTCCTTTACCAGCCGAACCCGTTGGACCTTGAGGGCCTGTCGCACCTGTAGCTCCTGTATCGCCTTTGTCTCCTTTATCCCCTTTGGCACCGGTTGCTCCAGTAGCTCCATGAGTTCCTATGATGCAAGGAGTGGTATTTACAACTGTTCCGTTCGTATAAGTAATCTTTTCATAATTCCATAAATACTTATTAGTTGTTGTAGTTGTTTTGACCGTAGTCGACCAACCAGAAGTAGAAGTTGTTACTCCGCTTAATGAAGCAGATACAAGATAATAATTGACTATAGAAGATATTCCGTTACCAGTGGCACCTGTACTTCCTTGCGGTCCTTGAGCACCCGTGGCACCTGTATCTCCCTTGTCTCCTTTTGGACCTGTGGATCCTGTGTTCCCGTAGACACCTATTACTCGCTTAGCAGTATCTTCTGTTGAGCTATCTGTATAAGTAATACGTTCATAGTTCCAGAGATATTTGTTTGTCGTGGTCATGGTTGGTACAGACGTGCTCCATGAGGTTGGAGCTGTAGTATTTGAACTTGATACCGCATAATATTCAGTTACATTTGATATTCCTACACCAGTGGCTCCAGTATCACCCTTAGGACCTTGAGGACCGGTAGCGCCGGTATCTCCTTTATCTCCCTGAGGTCCGGTCGCACCATGAGTACCGATTATACAAGGGGTTGAATTAAACGTAGAATTATCTGTGTATGTAATTCTTTCGTAATTCCAGAGATATTTGTTGGTCTCAGTTGTAGTCTTGATAGCTGTTGACCATCCACTTGTTGATGTTGTAACACCAGATGAAGCAGATGAAACTAAATAATAGTTAACTATGCTAGAAATCCCTTTACCTGTGGCTCCTGTGTCTCCTTTATCGCCTTTAGCTCCAGTTGCACCTTGTGGTCCGGTATTACCATAGACTCCGATAACTCTTTTAGACGACTCTTCATAAGTACTGTCACTATAAGTTATTCTTTCATAGTTCCATAAATATTTATTCGTTGTCGTCATTGTTGGAACGTCCGTAGACCACGACGTTGGTGCACTGGTGTTAGATGATGACACGGCATAGTATTCCGTGATACTAGAAACACTTACACCTGCAGGTCCCTGAGGACCAGTATCACCTTTATCACCTTTAATCAAAGACCATTGATAATCATTCGCATTGTTTGACTCACTAGCAGTAGTTTTATTGTACGCCAGCCCAATATAAGTTTTATTCGTTGGATCATCAGACATATTTGCACCGCTTGCAGATGTCGCATATTTGACCCATGTATATAAAGTCTGGCCATCATCACCGCTAGGTCCTTGAATTCCCTGATCACCTTTTTCGCCTTTTATCTTTGACCAGGTGTAATCAGAATAATTCGAGCTTTCAGTAGCAGTAGTTTTATTGTAAGCTAGACCAATATAGTCCTTTCCATCTGGACTATCACTCATACCACTTGTAGGAGTGTCTGCATATTTTAACCAGGTATAATATTGAATACCATCATCACCTTTTGGACCTTGTATACCTTGAGGACCTTCAATTTTGACCCAAGTGTAATTACTAAAAACTGTACTATCTGTAGGATTGAAATCAACGTAAGTACCAATATATTTTCCAGGTGTCTCTCCGTTGTTTGCGGTAAATGAGGTTCCGTTGTCTGAATATTTGATATGAAGATATGAGCTTTGTCCATCTTCACCATTAAGTCCCTGGATACCTTGCTCACCTTTATCTCCCTTTATTTTTGACCACTGATATTCTGTATATGAAGAAGGTGCAATAGCTGACGTTGTAACACAGACCCCCATGTACAAAGCATCAACTGCACTTTCAGTCATCGGATTTCCATTAGCGTTTTGAGAATAACGAACATGGAAATATGAACTTGTACCATCTGCACCAGTAGGTCCTTGAATACCTTGTGCTCCAGTTTCTCCCTTGATCTTTGCCCAAGTATAGCTGTCAACATCTGATGAATCTTGTGCTGTAAAATCTATGTAAACACCAAGGTAATCACCAACATCTTCTCCATCATTGCTAGTAAACGTAATACCGCCGTCATTTGAATATTTGATGTGAAGATAACTTGTTTTACCATCCTCCCCGTTTTGACCAGGAATTCCTTGTGTACCTTGTTCTCCCTGAAATCTTGACCATACGTAGTCATTAGGGTCATTGCTATCTTCTTCACTGTGATCAACATACGTTCCAATATAAGCACTAGGTGTTTCGGTCATCTGGTCAGCTGACTGCGGAGTAGAAACAGAACTGTATTTGATATGAAAATAAGTTGTCTGACCATTTTCTCCGGCAGGTCCTTGAATACCTTGAGGCCCCTGTGGACCAACATCACCTTGTGGCCCTTGTGGTCCCGGTTCACCTTGAGGACCAGTCTCGCCCTGTGGTCCTTGAGGTCCTGTAGCTCCCTGAGGACCGGTTTCTCCTTGGATTCCCTGTTCTCCCTGCTCTCCTTTGATTTTTGACCAGTAATAGTCGCTTGGTGTTTCGCTATCTATTGCATTAAAATCTACGTACTGCCCTAAATATTCTTTTCCTTCACTGTCATTTGTACTAAATCCGACAGTTCCGTCTTCACTGTTTGAGTAGGCAATATGGATATATGAAGTTTGTCCATCTACCGCCTCAAGTAGCATTATTGTAACTTCAGCAGTTCCTCTGATCTTGTTGTTACTGTCAATTGCTTCAAATCGATAAACGCTTTTATCTTCGATATCTTTTGCGTAAACAGTTATTGATTTTGAAGTACCCAGTGAAACATTATCTTTATACCAGTTTATCGTAAGGTTGTTTGTAACATCTTCGACACCGTCTTTTAACAGTGCTGTAAGTATAGTTGAGTCGGTATTATTTTTTAACAAGATACCGTTGTCGCTGACGATCGTTGCCTGATACATCTTATTCGCTTCAACTAAAGCATTCATTTGTGCAAGAAGATCTTCGCTGATCTGTGACTCTACGACGGTAAAGTTATCGAATGTTGTCTTGCATTTTGTCTCATCAGTAAAAACAATAATCTGCTCGACTACTCTTGCTTGCAAATATAAAATCGGATTATATTCGCTATCTTCGATAGTAAATGTATCGCCGATATCAGCATCAATATAGCCGTCGATTTCATAGCTAGACTGAGGCACACAGTTCTTTTTCAATTGAGCAAGAGCCTGACCATACAGTACATTTACATTATCAGTTTCATAGCTCCAAACTTTAGCTATATATCTGTCATTATCTGTATAAAGAAGTGTTGAAGGAAATCTATCTCTCGCTTGAGGTGCTAGGATTTCTATAGTTCCGCTAGGCGAATAGTACTCAACATTTCCATCTGCATCATATTCTGTCTTAGATATTCCAGCTAAATTTAAACCATCTGTACCGGTCGGACGGATAGCAGTATACAGTTCAGTAATATCGCTTGTTTTTGTTATTCCTTTTATTTCCTTACCATATCTAATTACCTCGCTCGTCCTATCATGTCCCATTCCTTGATATGCATCAGAATGAGCTCGGTAAACATTCATAGTAATCTGTTTTAATGAATAATCGTCATTTAGTTCTGTAACGAACTCAAGTTCTGCATCAAAAACATTTGCTAACGAAAAAAGACGAGCCAAAACTGTTTCTGTACCCGTCCATTCGTTTGATATTCTTTTGTCTGATACTTCATTAACTCCAATAGTAATTACTTTATTTTCAAAGTTAAAATTTTCGATGTATTGTTCAAAACTTAAAGAGGTTCCTGAATACTCACCAATCTCTTCGTTTGTAAGCTCTAGCGATAAACCATAACTTGTTACTTTAACTTTCGTTTCTGTCGTTTCTATATTTACGATATTGCAGTAATAACCTTTATCTTTATATTTAAAAGATAGCTTATTCCCGACTACCAGATACTTTGCATCTTCATGATCAGAGAAAGTAGAAAATGTAAATGTATATGCCGAACCCGATAAATATGTATGCAGTTCTTCATCAAAGTAATGCATTGCATTTGTAGCCTGATTATCAATAAAGGTCTGCACACTGTCATAGGCATTCAGTATAGCTATTCTGATATTATTCATATAATTTATAGCCACCCCTCTCGTATTCTAACTTTTACCGTAGGTTTTGTAGTTGTCCACTCACTAAAAGAGAATTGAACTTTAGTTTCGCCTGGATCAGCTTTAAAATAACTAGTTCCAAGTACCTCGTCCGCTGGTTTATGCATTCCATTTACATAAAATTTTGACTCTGCACCCTCTATCGTACATACATCTCCAGCTTTATACCGATTAGGAATATCACGATATCTAGTTACGTTCATCTTTTCAAATCTAAACGTATCAAAGCCGAAGTAGGTTAAAAGCTGATTTCCTCCGCGTTCTCCCCACTGTTTACATGAGAGCTGTATCTTAGCACATTTAAAATTTTCAACCTCAGGAACAACAAAAGATGGATAATTTCCGTTGTAATAAAAACGTAATTTGCTTCCTTCTTTCAGCAAATCACAATGTCCCCAGTCCCAATACCAAGGGTTTTCACTGTGTATATGGCTTGTTGTATAATCATAAGATTTAAGTACTCTACCAGCCATATCGCCACTTGGGTTAGGATTGTAGGTTACCAGATCATAATGCCCAGTGTTCCCTACAGTATCCGTTTTGTTCCAGTTTACGCCGGCGATTAATTTATTATCTGCAGTTAAAAAGCTGATGGACATTTCTCCCGTTTGTCCCATCAGCCCTGCGTAAAACAGCAAATGAAAATAAGCATAGAAATTTACCGCTCCAGAGCTATCCCCTCCAGAGTCGGCTGGAATAGTAACTGTACGCATTCCACCATTTGCGTTACCTACAGTTGTACCTTTTGTTGAAAAAGTCAGGAAGTTTTTACCGAACCAGTTTTTTAAAGTTAGAGTACCTTTAGTACCGTAGTTTGGATGCATCACATCTACACCCGTATCATTGCTGGCACTGATAAAATCCTGTAAAGTTACAAGATCTTCATTGACTTCATAAGGCTCAGTATCTGCCTCATCAATTTTTCCAAATTGCATGGTTCCACCATTTTCAGATACTATACCGATGTATCCTGTTTCTGCATTATGTGTTATTTCATAATCAATAGAAACTGGTACACTTCCATTGTTCTCGATTACAGCTTCCAGTACTCCATCATCATTAGCACTAGCTGTAATTTCTTTTAGTGTAGTTGAATATTTGACCGGATCACTGCAGTATATTTCTATTTCTCCGGTAACCGAATTAGCACCTGGCTCTGGATCAGTGTTTCCCACTGCAGTACCAATGAAGTATTTATCAGGTTCATCGTTAAAAATTATCTGTACCTGTTCTCCTCTTAACAGAAGATTCAACTTGTTATATGCCTGTCTAAAAGCCGTATCATTTTCTGCAATCAACTGATAAGTAACTGTAATGGTTCTAGCTGGATATCTTTTTCCAAAGTACTTAGAGCCATTGATCAAATTAATATCTTCAGTCTGCACCTCTGCTGACATAATCTCACGACCGGAAACATGAAGGGTTCTGTAACCTGTAATTTCGTTTTCAAAATACTTTCCATTAAAAGACATAGCTTCAGCAGGTAGTGAATTACCTGCCGAAAACTCTGATGCCGTTGTATCTCTAAACTCGTACATTTACTTGACCCCCTTGATCATGTTGTTGATTTTTTCCTGTTTTTTTAGTTCTTCGTCTGTATATTTAGCCGTAGCATGTGCAAATTCTTTACCTTCGATATTAAAAGGAACATAAATTGTATATTCAGCTTTTTGAGTATAGCTATAATCTGCATTTAATTCACTATATCCACCAGAAAAAGCTAATTTAGGTGCATATGTATTTGTATTTGGTATGCTAAAAATAGCATCTGTTACTTTAGCTACTTTAGCTTTCATACGTGCAATACCATTTACTAAACCTCGTCCCCAATATGTTCCTAATTTATCGGAAACTCGAGATGGACTATGAATTTTTGCTTTAGCTCTAATAGCTTGTTCAGCTGCACTTGCAAGTTGAGCGGCAACGGATCTAACTTCGCCTAAACTAGAACGAAGACCATTAGCTAGCCCTTTTCCAATATAAGCTCCTGCGCTATAGGTTTGATTTTGTGCAGCTTGTAACGTCATTACTACCATTAATACAGCTTGATTTGTAATTATTGGCAATTGTGAAGTACCGGCTTGTACTCCTTGAGTAATTCCAGTTCCTATATTTTTACCAGCTGTTTTTACTTTCCCTTCAGCATCATTAAAAGCATTTATCATCGATTTAATTGCTGATTTACACATATTGCCTAATCCATCTAATGCACTATTTACAAAACTAATTGATGCTTTCATGCTTTTTAATGAACTAGCAGTTGATTTTGCACTTTTTTGTATTGATTTCATGCTAGCAAGCACTCCAGCAAGTCCAGCAGCTAAAGCTATCATACCTGCAGTGACCGCCACAAGTGAGGCTGTAAAAGCTACCATTGACGCTGTACCTGCTATCAATCCAGCACTAAGAGCAACAAAGCCGGCTGCTCCAGCTACAGCTCCTGCAGTAAATGCAATTATTCCCGCACTAAGTGCTAACATAGATGCCGTAGCAGCTAAACCTCCAGTTGCTATTACAAGAATTGCTGGTCCCAATACTGTTGCTCCCGCTGCTGCTACAAGTAAACCTGCACCTACAGTAATAACTGCAACACTAAGAGCTAATACTCCAGCAGCAGCTACAAGGGCTCCTGCGCCAACGACAACAAGACCAGCTCCTAATGCTATGGCACCTGCTGCAGCAACAACTGCTCCTGCTCCAAAAACTAGCATACTTGCTCCTAAAGCTGCTATGCTAACCGCACCATTAACACCGTACTCAACTATAGTAGGCAATACAGCAGAGACAATTGCTAATGCAACTCCTGCAAGAAGCGCTCCAGCACCTACAAGTGCAATTGCAGCACCAAATGCAATAAATCCTACAGCTCCAGCACTTAACGCTGGTCCTAAAACTGCAGCACCTGCAGCAAGACCAGCTATTGCCAAAACCATCCCTGCCATAACACCGATTGCTAATGGTCCAGCATTAGCCAAGCTTATTGCTGATACAGTTAGAATTGCAAAGCCTGCCGCTACTAAAATAACCGCCGCTCCCATTGCTAACATTGCTACTGAAATAGCATTCAATTGAGCAGGCCCAGGTTTGATACTGTTAAGCATTACTGTTATCCCTGCACCTAACGCGGCTAAAGCGACTACTAATCCAGCCATAACACCGATTGCAAGTGGTCCGGCATTTGCTAAGGAAATAGCTGAATTAGCCAGTAAAGCAAAACCTGCTGCTAAAAGCAATACTCCTGCTGCCATCAGGACAAAAGACTTACCACTTGCAACTAGATCTGTCGCACTTTTTGATGATGACTTTCCTACTTTTTCTGAGCTCTTTGCAACATCATCCAGTTTTTCAGTTACTTTTTCTGTTGCTGAACCTGCTAAACCAGTTAATTTATCTGCAAATTTTTGTAGTGATGTAGCAGCTGATTTTATCTTTTTATAGCCTTTCCAAGCTGCAAAAAATCCTAAAATAATTGGAGTAGCAGTTTTAATTGTTTCTTGGTTATCTTCTACAAATTCTCCTGCACTTTGGATTACATTTCCTGCTGATTCTAATGTATCTGAAAACATTTTTATTACTGTTTCATTACTGATAAATGCATCTACTAATTCTCCCGCAACTCCAACAATCTTTATTATTCCATCTCCTGCATCTAAAGCAGCATTTTTGAATGCAGTCCAGTAAGGTTCAACTTTATCGACCATTCCTGTAATTGAATCTGCTATTTTAGACGCGTCAAATTTATCCATAGATGAAATTATACCTTCGATTGCCCCTATCCCAATTTCTGATAGAGCATCGAAAGCAGGAGAAAGTTTAACACTTAATGTCTCTGTTAGACCATCCATTGCCTGATCAACAGTTTTATATTCTGTTGCAAGTTTAGTAAACGCATCATTAGTACCTACTTTTGTAATTGCATCAAAGAAATCTTCAGTTTTTACTTTACCATTTTGAACATCTGTAACTAATTGAGATGTTGTTTTTCCCATTTCTTTAGCGATTGCAGCAATTCCTGCTGGTGTCTGCTCTAGAATAAGTTTGAAATCTTCCCAGGCAACTTTAGGTTTTGCTGCCATTTGAGTAGCTTGTTGACTTAATGTTTTCATAGCCTGTGTTGGATTTTCGGCTGCTGCGGCCAAGCCACCAAAGCCCTTAACAAGTTGAGTACAATTTTTAGTACCTACTGCGGCTAACTGGCTGTAAGTAGTTGCCATATCAGAGGCACTATATACAGTTTGTGTAGCGAAATCTTGCAATTCTTTTTTTGTAGAATTGATTTCATCAGCAGTTTTTCCAAGCATCCCCATATTGCCCTCAAATGTTTTCCAAGCTGCAGAACTTTCAGACAACTCACTTGTAATACCACCTATTCCACTTGTTACAACATCAAATGCTTTTTGACCAATGCCTGTAAGTACACCAAAACCCAGTCCACTAGTTATTTTGTCTTTTAAACTTGTTGCAGCTGCATTTGCTTTTTCAAAAGCAGAAGTAAAACCTTTATCAGTTGCACTTAATATCGCTTTTACACTAAAACTTTCAGCCATTTTACTTCTCCTTTCTTCGCATGTAATTTTTTAGATTTTTGAACTTATCAATTTTGCTTTTTGTTAGTCCTAACACTTTATTTATTTCATTTTCATAGTCAAAGAATTTCTTAAAAGTGTTGTATACCGGTCTTGTTATATTTTTGCCGACTTTCTTTTCTGCTTTTACCTGCAGATTTTTATATGCCTGTAAATGTATCCAGTAGCTTTTATCGACCTGTTTAAGTTCTACAGACTTCATTAACAGGTTGTATTCAGGTATCGTTAACATATCTACCTCATGAAAGTTTTTATAATTTAGATACCTGAAACAATTTAGAGCTATCTCGTGATAAAGTTCTTCAAAATCCTTATCTATTGATTCTTCCGAGCTTCTTCTACTCTTCTCAGTAGATCTTTCGTGATTCTTTTCGATACATTCGCATTCTTCAAGAAACCCAAAACTTCATCAAACAATTTATCAATGTCTTCAACTTCTTCGATATAGTTTTCGATTTGTTTTTTCGTAAGACGAGGTGCACATCCTTTGTTCATAAGGTCTAATGTATCGATAAGATCTTCGATTTCACCATCGATTATCCCAGCAATCAAATATTGCAGACCCACATCCTTTACTCGGTCTGTTCCCTCGATTTTTTGTTGTATTCTCTTATTTGCATCTCTTAAAAAACCGATACCAGCTTTAAATTCATAAACTTGATTATTAATTGTTAATTCCATTTTTACCTCCATATAAATTAAAAGAAGCTATTTTTTAGCTTCTTTTATTCTTCAGCAACTTTAGTAGTATCTTTAAATACATACTCTGCAATTTCTTGCTGTTCAGCTGTTAAAGTTGCATAACCGCTCGCTCCAGAACCATTTGCACCGTATGTAATTGAAATCTCTGCAAAATCTTCTGCAGATGCCGTTAATCCAAGCTCAGTAATATATCCTTGGTAATAAGTTGCTTTATATTTTTGAGCATTATCACTTGTTCCTTTTTCATCAAGATTGACTTCCCACATTTCAACTAATTCGCTGCTTTTCATAGCAGCTTTCAAATCATCATATAATGTATCACCTTTAGCCATTATTGAAGTGCAAGTAATTTCAACTTCAATACCTCCCGGTGTTCTGATTGCGCCATCTTTAGTTTGTGTTGTATCTGCATCTTGTGACATTGTATTTTCATTTTCAGTTGTAAAAGCAATGTTTGTTGCTGCAGTTGTTGTTTCTTTGCTTAAAAGGCGATATAAATAAACAATTCTTCTACCTTGTACCGCTTCAGCAAATAGCTGTAAATCAAATTTACGTTCCATATTAACCTCCTATGAAAATTTAAATTCTAACTCTAAAACCCCATGTAACAATGGTGTTTTTGTAGTGGTGTCGGCTAATATTCGTTGATCAATATTAATAACGAACCACGAAAAATTATCAGTTTTATCTATTTTTCTAGCAGTATTTTTTATAGCTAGTAACATTTTTGAAACAGTACCACGTTGCTTTGGATTGTTATGCCAAATATGTACTGTTTGATATACATTGCCAAATACTGCAGATTTATTAGCATCATCTATAAGATGACTATCTGCTAAATATATAAAAGGATATGGTGTATCTTCAGGTGGTAAAAATCCATCATATACACCATATCCTAGCTTTTCTAATTCTAATTTTAATGTAGTAAACAATTCCTGTTGAGGATCCATCATTTCCACCTCATTT
Organism: Erysipelatoclostridium sp. An15; assembly: GCF_002160675.1. NCBI lineage: Bacteria > Bacillati > Bacillota > Erysipelotrichia > Erysipelotrichales > Coprobacillaceae > Thomasclavelia > Erysipelatoclostridium sp. An15. The sequence goes on along the minus strand of NZ_NFLA01000008.1, from coordinate 30,666 downwards.
TGTCAACTTCTTCATGTCACTTCTAAATTTCTTTTCTTGTTCTTCAAGAGATGGTTTTACGAATGGTTGAGCCGCCATATATCTGGTACCATATTCGAGGTATCCACTATATTCGGTCGTTGGACCAACTTCGGCTGTCAAACCAAAGTCAGTCACATCAAGCCTGATACTTCTTTTTGTAGTCCCGGTTTGATAACCTTTAACGAAGTTAGCGTTTCTAACCATTTTGTTTTGAAGCTGAGCACCATTATTTTTAATAACTCTTTTAACATCATCCATTTTTATATTTTTTTTCAATTTTACTTGGAGCTTTTCAATTCCAGTAATTTTTACTCCCATTACTGCACCTCTGAAAGTACCATGCTCTGTTTTACTCTTAGATACCGACCATAATCGACTCGATACTGCTTTTCTCCAACCCTTATAAAATCGAAGTCTCCTCGATAATGATTTTGCATATGAACAGTTAGACTGCCTTGCTTGATAGAACCGTAGACCAGTTTCATTGTCTCCGTTCTGGTATCCATCACGCTAGCCATTACCATCGTTTCTTCGACAGTATCATCTTTGTAGTCACCAGTCGTTTGATCATACTCGCCTTGCTTAACTTTTTGAAAATATACAGGTGTATCGTATCTCATAGAAATTTCAACTTACCTTTCACTTCATTTTTCTTGTTTTTGTAGGCCTCGATATCATCAAGATATCCAGCGAAATCATTGTCATTAAAAGACATGCTTTCACCCTCAACTGAATGCGAAGAAACACCCTCTGAACCTATCTTGTTAAATCGTATGATTGTAACTTCTGTGACGATGTATTCCAGTTCTGCAGGTACTGTATCTTCATTTAAAAGAGTTTTCAAACGATTTTCTGTCAGATTGATGATTGTATTTAGTTTATTGTCAAGTCCTTCAGGATTACCTAGAAGGACCTTGACATCATCTAATACTGCCATAAGGCTTCACCGCCTTAGACCATTGAAGTAACTTCGTCTGTACCTGAAGCTAGAGCTTTATAAGTACTATCACATTCTACGATAGTGATGTGATGACCAGTAGTGGCTTCGATATCGCTTTTACCATCCCATGCAGTCCAATTTCTAACATTTTGACCATATGTAACAGTTGGTGCTGCTGATGCATCTGTTTTGTATTTGTAGATATGACCTTGTCCTAATTCTGGACTTACAGTAACTTTAGTTGTACCAGTTGTAGAACCTGCTGCAGATGATACTGTTAATGTATCTAATGTTGGTGTATCATCGATAGTTCCTTTGATGATACCATCTGTAAGCTCTGGATAGAATACTACACCAGAGAAACAGATTGTTTCTACTGTAGCATTATCACCTTTGATTTGGTGAGTCATACCCACTAATCCAGTGGCATCTCCTGTTAATCCAAATGTTTGTGCTACATCTCCAGAAGTTGCTGGAACATATGCACCATTGATATTTTCTCTAGCTGTACCATAAACTTCCCCTGGATCAAGTTCTGGAGTAATTACTACAGTACCTAAACCTAAGAAATTTTCAATGTAGCTAAATCCAAAAGTAGTTTGTAAAGTCACCTGTGCATCTCCTAAATAATCAGCTACATCCGTACTAGAGACAAAATAAATTGGTGTTGCATCCATATCTTCATATTGTTTTTGAATTGCGCCCCATACTGCAGCTAAAGTGCTTTGTAATGTAGACCCAGTGGCGCTTCCAGATGCTAATTTTAAAGCCTTATAGAATTTACGTTTAATGTCTTTTTGAATACCAGATACCAATTTAGTATCACTTTCGTTAATAGCTCGTTGTCTACCAGTTTTTTGAATAGCTTCTGCTGTTGTAGATTTTCTATATTTTTCTAATTTTAATTCGATAGTATCTACTTGTTTTCTTTCGATTTTAGTTAATTTAATAGTTTCCCCTTCACCAACTTGTTCGGGAGTGTTAACTTGTTCTGTCTTATAGATTTTGATACTTGTACCAGCAGACATAGGTTGCATATCTGTAACACCTAATAATTGTTGTAATTCAGTAATGTTAGATGTTAATCTGCTTGTAAAATCAATTGAAATCGCAGGTTCGATATCGTTACTTGTGATTAAATTATCTTCAGCAAATAATTGCAAATTTAATAAAAATTTATTCATACTTTCCTCCTATTTTTTAACAAAAAGATTTATATTTTCATTGATCAAACGTTGTCTTTCAGCAGTGTTTTTAACAGCCATGATTTGTTCCTTAGTCATCTTTGATTGACTACCCTTTTTAGGTGGTTCATGACGAAGCTTAGCAGCAACTTCTTTTTGAACGGCCGATTTGAACATCTTAGCGAAATTTTCTACATTAGTTTTAGTTGTGTCTGCATCTTCTGTTACAAGATTAGCTAACAACTCTTCATTGATCGTAATATCCTGATCAGCTAACATTGATCTAGCTACTCGAGACATTTCCCCTAATGTTCTTTCACGTTTGTATCCTGCTAATTCATCTTGAAGAGCTTTCAATTGTGCTTCCTGCTTTTCTTGAGCAGTCATATTTTTTAACCGTTCAGCTTCCTGAGCTTCTTTTTGTGCTTTCTTTTGCTGTTTTTCCCACTCAGCACGCTTACGTGCAATGATACGATCTACTTCATCATCACTGTATTTCTTAGTGTTTTTTCCATCATCTTGACCTTCTCCATCCTCTGGATCATCATCATCGTCATTGCCTTCTCCGCCTTCAGAATCATCGCCATCTGCGAAAAGCTGTAAATCAATAAATCTTCTTGAATATAAATTGTCTAAAAAATCTCTCATAGTTTCCTCCAATTTTTTTGTTTTAAACTACCGTAATTTATAGTTATCACGCCTAACTTTTTTTCTAACCGTAGCTTTATAACGAGTTCCACGCCTGCTCTCGTATCTTTTTACGTCTTACACGCCTGGACAATATAAAAAGCGTCCAGAAACGGACGCTATTCATCTTTAGTTTTAACTACCTCTACATAATCGCTGTAGAGGTTTGCTATCTCGCGACAGCCTATAAAAAAAGAGCCGACTAATGTTCGACTCTTGCAATGTGGTTTATATATGCTTACAAACGAATTACCGCTTTCTAGTGAAACATTAACTTTATCAATGGTCAATTCCTCTAACGAGTAGCAAAGTGTCTGCAGAAGTGCAGAAATTGCACTGCAGACGATATCTTGACCAACGATATTGTAATTAGCATGACCTTTTACTTCGATATGGATATGTTCGTTTGTTTCTTCTATTTTAATCTTTATCATAATCCTGGTACAATATCTTTTACATCTTTCAAAATTTCAGCAACTTTTTTCATCATTGAATTTTCTTCAAGATATTCTACACCTTCAAACGTGATGTCAATGTCATCATAATTTACGATTCTTCCTGTCCCTTTAGTACTTCTATACAGTACACCGTCAACGTATCCTTTCTTTTGCATTTCTATAAGAATATCAAGCCAGTATGAATATGGAATACCGAATCGTTCGTGACTGATATCGTGTTTACACACTTTAAAACCTTGCTTTTTGCATTCATACAATTCTTTTAAGATGCAGTATATGATTTTAAACATATCGTCATTAGCCATGTTTTCTACCTCCAAAATAAAAACCGACTAAACAGTCGGTCAAAATATAAAACTTTATTTGTTATCGCATATATGGGTTAGTCCACATGGACATACTTACTCCAGCTTGCTCTTCGTCTTTTAATAAATCCTTAATCCGCTCTTCATCCATCCACGGGGTTGCTTCTTTCCATAATCTTATATACTCTTCAAATTCTTCAACACCGCCAAGTTGTTCTACGTGAAGTGGATAATCTTTTGGATCAATCATTTTTAATCACCTCTGCCTTGATATAATAAATTCCGTTTTCTTCTGTTACATCTTTTATTATATATTTCAAATCTCGGGCAAACAAGACCTCATCCTGATTTTTATATTTTGGATAAGCTAAGCTTTTAATGTAGAGTGCACCTTTATATCCCTTAGGAACATCAAATTCTATAAATCCGTCACGTAATTTGAAATCAATATCATCAAACTGATTGAACGATGTAGATGTATAACCTTTTTCTGTTTCCTCAGTACCAATCAATTGCTTTACATCATCTAAACTATAATTCCTTTTTCCAACATAAAAATCTAGGCTTATTTTTCTTCTTAATACAACATCTTCTGGAATAGTCCCCTTATTTAAAGCTTTATCAAGTATATCTATCTCGTCTTGATATTTTTTATATCTGTTTGCATTAAGAGCAGTATTAAGTTGAAATGCTAAATTCCCTGTATATCTAGTCAATACTTCTTTTTCTTTAGTAGTCAACTTTTCAAGCTGTTTTCCCATACTCGATTTTATTCTTTTTTGAACATTCCACTCTTTTGTCGTCCCGCCACTTTCGATAAAGCTTAACCAGTCTTCATAATCTTTATCGTCAATATGAGCTCCAGTAGAACAGTGACAGTTAGGATGCATAGGTGGAGCATTTTTTGCCGACATCATCTTCGATACCTTGAATATCTTACCATCCATTGCTCGACAAATAGAACAAACATCAGAACCCCCACAAGCTATATATTCATATTCATCAATTCCATTAGCCAAGTATGATCGCATTTGAGCATCAACTTGTACTCTAGCCATTTCGGTACGCATCAGACGTTCAGCATCGGATATTTTGACATTGAAACGTTTTCTCAAATCTCTGGCCAATACGTTTGGATTTCGACCTTGAATTAGACCGGTTTGCAACAGACTACTTATATCGTTTTTAAGTAGATCCTGATGCATCCAGATACGGTCACTGAAAGTAGCGTTGTGGAAAGATGCATTAACAATAGACTCGGCAAATTCTTTGTTGTTCTGTATCGAATCACCAAGAATTCCAGCGAGCCTTTCAATTTCTTCAATTGTTTTACCTTCCAATTCTTCCTGAAAAAACTTTTCCAGTTCATCATGGCCACTTACTAGCTCCAATCCAATGTTAGCTTTTAAAAGTTCAAGCCGATTAACTTTCATCGTCATGTTATAAAGCTTCATCTCAGCATTTGCCTGTTCAGAAAAATTCTTTTCTTCAACATACTTTTTAGCTTTTCTTGAATACTCTTCCATATCAAGTTTGTTAGCTCGTTTGATAGCTTCGGCCATTGTTATACCAGTATCACTCGCATATTTAGAATAGAATGCATGAATTTCATTACTTATCTGATCCATCATATTTTGATAGATTTTCTTTATTTCAGTTGAGTAAGACTTCATGTCTTTGTTATCTTTTTTACGCTGAGCCTCTTCTCGCTCTTTCCAGTAATCGTAACTACTCATCTACATCCTCACTAGTGTCATTGCTGAACATTCGCTGATCAACGATAGACAACGCATTCTGTTCATCTTCAGCATTGATTTTATCCAACTCACTTTGCACATCATCTACGATTGACAATACTGATAACTGCGTTTCTTTCGATACGACACCTTCCAGCTGTGTTGCAACTGTTGCTTCGTCCGATAAATTAGCTGGAATATTAAACGTAAATTTGTACTGAATACCTACCCATGCATCTCTGGTCATTCCACTAACTGGATTACTGAAAATAAGCCGATATCTTCTGTTCATACCGCTAACAAATTTACGTTCTTTCGTTTTGGCTAAATTCGTCATAGAAAGAAGCTTGTATTTCAAAGCAATACCACTGGAAGTTCCAAAATTTTCATCATTGATATTTGCTACCATTGATATCTGATAGATAAGTCTTTCCAGCCTATTTAACAAATTTTCCTGCGTTGTGTCCGCATTAGGCTTTTGCATGAATTCGACTACCAAATCTGAAGCATCTTCATCGAAATTTATGATTCGATTGTCTCTTATCTTCTTCAAACCCTCTTGATCAAGGAGCGTCCCTAGAACTTTAAGATACGCATCAGCAAAATAGTCGACATCATTAGCTTTTTCAGAAATTGCTTTGTTATATGCATTGATCATAGGAAGTGCACTCTCAAAGAGACCTAATCTTTCTGCGTTTTCTACATATTCAGTTGCTGGAACACCATCGAAACCATGGTTATGTGGGTCATCCTGCCATTTATAGCTCCCATTGTTGTAGAAATACTGTACTTGCGTTGCATCTGACCAGCTACCTCTTTCAACATTTTCATAATCTTTGTAATATCTAACAAAAAATAGTGGTTTTTCCACTATACTTTCATCATAGATAATAAATGCTTCCGTTGGTGCTAGGTAAGTAATACCAATATTTCCTTCATCATCAACGTAATACATCTCATAACCTTTTCCATAAATGCTGCAGATTTTCGATAGCTCGGCATTGTTATCGTCCTGATCGTTATAGCTGTCCAGATACTGCAGATAATCATTTACATCTTTATTATCAGACTGAATTTTAATTGGATTTCCAATAAAAAAACCGTTAAAAGTATCTGTAATATACTTTGCAAAATTGACACTAATACGGTTATCCGGTTTATATTCTGCTTTAGCTGTTTGATGAAAGATATCATAATTGTTTTCATATGCATCTTTAAGCTTAGAGTATCGATTATTTACTATTGCTTTGTGTTTAGTAATATATTCTGATAAAAGCTCCGGCGTCATTTCAGTATTGCTTGGCAATCTAAACATTAAATTCCTCCTTTCAAACTAGTATTTAATTTAGCTTTATGTGTTAATATCGTATATACAAAATACCTAACTGCATCCATGCAGTGGTCATTTTCTTTGATTGGTTTATCCATGCCTTTCTCCGATGCTTTCGGGTCCCAGGCATAGGTAGCAAACTCTTTTATTGTCATTACACAATTGTTTTTAAAACGGATTTTATCCTGCTTCAAAGCAGTACCGACTTCTCTTATTCCGTCTTCCACGTCATTTTTTGCTTTCTTGACCTTGAAACCTCGTTTTTTAAGTTCTGCAATAAAAGAAGCAGCAGACGGGTCAACTATAACCTGCTTTATCTTCTTATCTCCAACGAATTCTTCCAGATCATCTGCATATTCACTGTCAGTTTTCTGTTTTTTCTTATCTCGACCGCTGTAATAATACTCATTAGTGCAGTACCAGATACCATCAGTACCTTTTTCCCAAAGCAAAAAGACCATGGCGTTTTGTGTACCATAGTCACAGCTTATATATCTTGTTTGCGTTAGGCTTCTAACCGTATCGACAACGTTTCTTGCCCTATCGAACATATCATAGATGATTCCTTCAGCTACTGCCCACAGACCTAATATGTAACGGTCGTAGAAAACTCCACTCCATTGGTTTCGATAACGCTCCTTTATCTTTTCGCTTAAAGATAAGTTATCGTCCATAGTGAAGTGTAAATAAATCAAGTTTTTCTCTATTATTTTATCTATCCAGTTGACCTTGAACCAGTGAAAAGGTCCTGCCGGGTTGCAGTTGAACCACCACTTCGAACCTTCGACCGAACATCTTGCAGTTGCCTGATTCACAAAAGATTCAGGCATAAGTGCTACTTCATCGAAAAGCATTCCTGCCAGAGTAATACCTTGTATAAGATCTTGGGATCGTTCGTCTTTACCACCAAAGATATAAAAATAATTAGTAACACTGTTCCTGCTTACTGTAAGCATGTTATCAGCTCGATGATCAACTACTTTATAGCCTCTTGTTTTAAGCATAAGCTTTAAAACAGCAAGAACGTTACGCCTAAAGGAACCGATTGTCTTACCGGCCATCCCGAAATTTTCGCCGTCAAAATTCTCCATTGCCCACATGACATAAGATAAGGCCATTGCAACGGTCTTACCAGAACGAATTGCACCATCTGCTATGATTCCATCTTTGTCTTTTACTGGACTGCTATCGCACCACCAGTTAAGGACCTTACGCTGCTTCTTGCTAAAAGGCTTAAACTTGAACAGTGCCCTATTCTTCTTCATCTTCGCTCCAGTCTTCTTTTGCAGAGTTATCTAAAGCTTCAATAAAGCCATCGTTTTCGAATGTTTCAGCTTCTTCTCCGGCATTCAATTTACCGATTTGAGCTTTTATCAGCTCAATTTTAGCTTTCTGCTCATCATTAGCCATATTAAGGTGCTTAGTTAACCAGTCGAGTGCTTTCATCCTGTCGTTTAGCTTTATAGAAACACCATGTTTTCCTTGAGTAACTTCTTGAACAATACTTCCATCGACATAGTCACTGTTTTTCAAACTAACACTTCCGCCACTAAATTTTGCATAGTCAGTAATATCTGCAAAAGCAATATCGATATACTTTTGAACGATATCGTGCGGATCCAGCAGAGCTTCTACATAGAGTTCGGCTTTCAACCGCTTTATTTTTTCCTGAATTCCCGGTTCATGCATCCATCTACTAGCCATGACTGCAGCACTGCTGTATTTGGAATTAGGCTTTACTTTCATGTAAGCTTTTACTTGATTGTGATATTTCAAATAATATATACAAAAAAGCTGGCGTTCATCGTCCAGCTTGCTTTCATCTGCAATTTTTTTAGCAATCTTTTTTGCATCTTTTTTGGTTGCAACCTTTTTCTTTTTTGGTTGCAACTTTTTATCTTTCCAGTAGCGACTCTTCCACGACTTGACCGCACTTACAGTAACTCCATACTTTGCTGCTATTTCTTTGTATTTCATACCGCTAAGGTAATCATCATACGCTAGCTCGTATTTTTCCAAGTCATGCTCACCACCTCTGTCTTATATTTCCATCTTGTCAAACACTTCTACCATTTTAGGAAACTGCATAGCTAACCAGTCCACCATTTCTTCATTGTGAAATTGCATCCTAAAATCAATCCCACTTTCATACAAAAAGGCATGAATTAGTTCATGCCTTATGATTAAATCTTGATATCTTTCTGTATCTTCCTGCTGATCTGAATCAGTATTTTTGGTTACATCAAGAACCCGTATTTTTTTGACTGAATAATCAGTATAACCAACAGCTTCTATTGCGTTCATTGTTTCATCACGTTGTGATAAAATTTCAACATCATATTCTGTTCCTAGAATATTTACTTTCATATTTCCAGCTCCTTTGCCGTTCAATATTTCACATAAAGCGACACCAAAAATCATTACCAAGCAGATCAACAAATTAAGGAGGCATATAGGCATTGATGTCGCTTTATCTAAAACAAAAAATGCTCATTTCGAGCTTCTTTTGTTTATTATAGAAAAATTTATTGAAAAAGGATCTAATAATGAAAAAACTAAAAACCGTAGCATCAACCCTAAAATAAAGAAAGAATATAGAACAATCCATGCCGCCATTATTTCTTACCTAGTGTTTATTTTGAAAGGCAGAAAACTGATTCCGGGGAGGTGAATGTATATTACTGTCTTCCAAAAATTCCACAATACCATAATACCACACTTGACAAGACATTCAAGGACACTTAGGGTCATTTAGGGACACACTTTTTTAGATATTTAGATTATTTATGGCTCTTCTGTAATTTTTCTTTACCCAGCTAAACGAGTAGTTCATCAGTGGTGCTATTTCTTCAAGCGTTAGAAATTCCAAAAATTTATAACCAAGAATATATTTCTCGTTTTCATTTCTGATCATATCTATCACTACCTCAACCTGACGCATTTCCTTTTCTAACGTTGTTTTTTCATCTAAATAGTCCTCTAAATTTTTGCCTGGACCATGATATTCTTCATCTTCATTACCAATAGGATTGGCCCTAAGACTAGTTATCTTACTATCGATAAACTTAATTCTAAAATAATTCTTTTTGTATTTTGATAGAAAATCTACTTTTTCCTTGTATGTCATAGTCACTTAATTCCTCCTACAGTATTGATTTTAGTTCAAGCTCAAGTTTTCGAATATAAAGCTCTAATATCATTCTAGCACTTTTACATCCTTTTACCGCATCAAGCTGTTGGTAACGATCCAACAGCTCTTTCATAATATTCTCTTTGCTCCTCATTCGTCATCATCGTCCTTTCTTGAACTAACATAAGCAAATGTAAACACTGCTAATACCTCCACCAAAATAGTAGCTATGACCCCACACCAGAACTCACTAATATACACAACTTTAGACCTCCGCTTTCTTTTTATCTGCCTCTAACCGATTTAATATTCTTTCAGTTTTCTTCTTGATCATCACATTGAATTCATCATGTTTGACATTGAAAATAAGCATAAGCTGGTTAAGCATTATTGCTACATCAGCCATTTCTTCGACAAGATCTGTATGCTTTTCTTCATTATCTGGATATCGAAGGCACTTATTGACTGCCTGGATAAGCTCAGCACACTCTTCCATTGCTAGGCGTGTCTGAGCTTCTGGTCCATAATAATCTACCACTATATTTGGAAACTTTTTTAATTTGTCATCCCGTGTCCGGTCAATTATATCCTGTTTAACCTTACATACTCTTTGTGCTTCTACCAGCTGATTTAAAATACGTTCATTTTCAAATTCTAATTCTTCATTCTTTTTTATGATAGCATTATAATCTTTTGTAATTGTTCGCATATCTTCTACAAGTATAAAGTGTTCTTTGATTAACTGTACTAATATTGCACGATTATTTTCACAGTCATCTTTACTTAAAAGGGTACTATCATACATATCATTTAAAGCGATATAACATTCTTCTTTAGTCAACATCATCAATTACTCCCATCTATACTTTCTCTTTAACTGCCTATATTTTTTTAGGGCCAATTTCGTTTCTTTATAAGTTAGACCTACCACGTTGTTGAAACCATTTGAATTTACTCTTCTTTGATAGGATTGAATTATATGGTCTTCATTAGCTTTACGAAGGATAACCAAACAATGGATATAGCTATATTCGTCGTTTGTTCTAGTGTAAGCAGCACCATGTTTGTTTTCTACTTTTTTTATAAAACCTAATTTTTCCAGTTTCTTGTCGGTTCTAGTCATATTTATCACTCCAATCTATCACTTAGCCACAATTTGGACAATACCTATATTTTTCATAATCAATTTCATATGATTTACCACACCTCGGGCAATCGTACATGTCGTATATTAATTCCCCTTATTCATCATAGCCATCACCATAGATGTTGGGTTTTGTGGGTGTTGCCTTATCAACTAATTCTTGCAAAATATCCACGTACCTTTTAGCAGGAATATGGCAACTATTATGCATATTACATTCACTGCAAATAGTTTTCTTGTAACAACTATTTCTTACGATATAGTTTAGTGCTTCCTGGTATTTATTTGGCATTGACTTCTACCTCCTTCGACTACCCAAACAACGAAACGTGCAGCAACAACCAGGGCAAGGAGCCCCAGTGTCACTGCTACCAGTCCAATTAGTAATTTGATCATCTGTCTTTGCTAGCAATTTCCAGTCTCATCTTGTACTCGTCATAGTCTATTTCCTCAAAGCCATCTTCTGCTTCTTTGAAATATCTAGCTATAGTAATTTTTTGACCATCAGGAAATTCTAAATATTCAATGCATAAAGTATCATAATCGCCATTTATCGGATCAAACAGATATTCAGAGGTGTAGACTTTTATAGGTTTAGTTGATGGATAATACGGCATAGTAATTTCGCCAACATATTCCGTTGCAATTTCTTTAATAAATCCATTATGATAACCGATATTGCTATCACTATCGTAACAGATAAATCTGTCAACATCGGTATATTTGACGGTGTCATCTTCGTAAACATCCTTGAATAAAGAGCCCATACGCTTACATTGATATGACATTTTAACTCCGTCTTTGTAAACACCTCGTTCTTCCCAGACATCATCTGTATCTTCGATTGGAGTAAGAGGTTGTCCATCAATCAATCTATTCAAGATGTTTTTAGTAAAACCGATACTATAGCCACTATGGCCATCTTCTAGCAACGAATTAAATGCTTTTAATGCGCTTTCGTAGCAGGCGCATCCATAATCGAATTCACCTTCTTTTCTGTCCGAATTTTCTTTTTTGCAAGCAATTTCAACTTCTCTTTTTGCCCATTCACTCATTTTCATTTTCTAAATCCTTCCTTGTAGAAATTTCCTTTTACGTACTCTTCGTAGTTGTTTTTCCGAAGATCCTCAACCGTTTCCAGCAGTCCTCCAGGCACGAAGTAACAATGATTACATCCAACATAACCGCTGATCATGTAAGTATCACCAATTGTTGTTCTACTTCCGCAATAAGGACACTTAATCTGCCATTGCATAGGGTCCAAGTCATCCACTGCCAGCAGTTCTACTGGTTCTTCATAAATCGACAGATGATAACTTAAATGAAATTCTTTATTTAAACTTACAAGTGGCTGCGATAGTGCATAATTAAACTGTGCTTCTGTACAATGTAATCTTTTCATTTCCATTTCCAGTACATTCATTGCTTTTGTTCTCCTTTCTTTGGTCCCAAATAACACCTATATTAGTTTCTAAAAGCAAAGCAGGTATAAATACACCTATTTTGCTAAAACGCTCCGTAAACGCTTTTTATTAACGTGTTTTAACGGGTTTGATTTATTGTTGAACCTATATCTTTCACATTTCTGCCTCAAGCCACTGTTTACGTTTGTTGATCATATCGATTATTTCTTCACGACTAGCAAATGTCGTATTTCTTCTGATATTGTTGTTATTCATTATCGTATCAGCGATAACATCAGGGTCCGTGGTTTTCTTGCTGTTTCTTACACGGACTATCATTATCCAGTTTTTCTTTTCGCTTTCAGGATCGATTGATTTATTTCCTGCAATAACGCTTTCCTCTTTACCAAAAACATGTTTATAAAGCCGTTCGCACCCATCCAGCAGTAGACCACCTGCAGGCTTATATTCGTCTTTGCAGTAGTAGACACGAGTAATACTGCTTTTTGAAAGACCGCTGATATCTATAGCCTTTTCAATATTCTGCGAGAAATTATCCCCGCCTAATTTATCTACTGCTTCTTTAAATTTTTTAACATCTACCTGTCTCTTAGGCTCAGGAGTCCTGCCGTGTTTACCCTTTTTCTTTTGTTTGACCGGCTTATCTTTTGTTTCATCCTGCTCTGAAGTATTCAGCTTCAGTTCAACCAAGGATCTAAAATTCAAGGTTGCTGTGAAATCCGAATTGATGATTATTTCTGTCGGTTCATACCGGTCTACCAGTTTTATAAGATCCATGATAAAGTTCTTGGCTTTCGTAGTTTCAGCCTCTACTGTTATTTTTAGTTCTTTCATTTAAATTCCTCCTGTTTGAATCGAAATGGTCGCGGTCTAGGTACATATTTCTGTGGTCTCTTGCTATCTTCAACCAAATCTTTTTCTTTGTTTGGATTGATACCTGGCCAGAAACATTCTCTGTATCCAGCCTTTACGTTTTTCCACTGAACATAACGACCGTAATTCTTTAATTTTCTCCATTTTTTCATACGAACACCTCATGATCTTCTTTTGTTGTGTAGATCATTTGCTCCACCAACAGCTTCGAATAGCTGTTCCTGTACATAAGATGTCTCAAAATTACTGCATTTTTGTTTATTTGGTAATACCTGCTCTTTGGTTAAAATACAAATATTCATTTGATTGTGCTTACAGCTTTTGCATATATTTGCCATAATTAATCACTCCTTAAATTTTTTCTAGATGTATCCATATGCCAGGCACCTCTGCCCAGAATTTTTCAATAGTCTCACTGGCAACTCTTGAATCATTTACATAAAAACCCAGGTTTTCCATGATATCCTTCAGAGCCTTGTTTAAATCATCTGTATCAGGTTTAGTGTATTTATACTCCCCATCATAGTGTTTGCCTGTTACTGGAAAGCACCACTTAACAACAAGCCTCAAAGCACCATCTAACGGCTGATCAGGAACAAACGGAATCAAATTAGACTTAATTTTATTTTTTGCAGCAGCCAGCTCCGGCGGATCGTACAATTTTGGTTTTCCATTAACCACTGTGATTTTCTTTTCCTGAGCTGTAATGGTCGGAGGTATCATAGGCATGAAAAATTCAATTTGTTTCATAATCAATCCCTTTCTTCGACCATATGATCATTACACACATTGCAATTGCTAAAACTTCCATTCTGTTTTACATAATCAATACCTCGCCATTTACCCGTCGTTGGATTATAAACGATATAAGGGTTTTTACCTTTAATCTGATTGAAAATATAATTTAATATTTCTGGTTGCTGAACTAGCCATTTTACAACCTCACTTTTCTTGATATCGAAAACTTCTCCTGGTAATTTGTGATATAGCGGTGGCATATGTTTTGCAACCGCCAACAATTTACTACGAGAAAAACCATTCTTCTTATTTTTAGTTCTACACATTCTTTTATTTCTCCTATGCTCTAGGTTGGTGCCACTTATCGTGCGGGATGGGTGGTCGTCGTGCGTTAGCTGTCGCACGACTACCCATGCCCGCGTAAGTGGGTGCTCCAAACACACTTTATATATTTATATATAGGGTCCGGCGCACCCCCCTATGCGCCTATGCGCCAGACCATGGTCGAGCGCACCCCTAAACATCCTTTCTTTTAATGTATTTTTTTCCATCTTCACCGAAATACGCTTCGTAATTTTTTACCAAATCTGGCTTCTGTTTTTGACCGTTTCCAAACCAAGATAACAGCGTTTTAGAACTTACATTTAGCTTATCTGCCAGCTCCTGAGCAGGTACTTTTCTGCCTTCAAATTCAATATTTGAAAACACTATTTCGAATTCACTAACCGTTTTTTTCTTATTTTCCTGAGCCTGCTTTTTTCTTTTTTCACTTGCTTTCTGCCACAAAGGTTTTGTATCTTCTGGTTCAATATCTCTTAAAACACCACTTTCATCAACTTTGTGAACAGGATAATCAAACCATAAATTTACCGGTTCAAATCTTGGGAACTCTCTCAATGTTCCCTCGATACGCCATCCAGTAATTGCATGAACTTCATCTCTTACCTTGTTTAAGCCGGTATCGAATTCGCCATATTTTCCTCTAGAAATACGTTTTTTACAATAATCAACCATTTCTCTCTGACTCAGCATATCGTCTTGAGAAACGTCATTTTGCCATCCTGGATAATTATCATTTAGATAGTCAATACAGTATTTGCACGCTGCATTATTCTTTAGTTGTTTGTATACCGCATCGTTCAAATCCAGTTCTATAAGATCGAGCAGAGCATCCGGATCACGTGCAAATACCCCTGAACCGCTAGCACGATCCATAGAACGTTTACCACCTTGTGCCCCTTTTGAATGATGGTGACAGTAAATAACTGCAGTTCCAAGTTCATTACAGATTTTGTCAAACTGATTACAGAAATTGGCCATCTGATCAGCACTGTTTTCATCACCGGTAATAACTTTGTAAATTGGATCTATAATAATAGCTATATAATCCTTTTTAGCCGCTCTTCTAATCAGTTTAGGAGCCAGTTTATCCATAGGAATAGATTTACCCCTTAAATTCCAAATATCGATATTTGATAGGTTATTTGCCCTTATACCAAGGGAAGTATAAACATCCTTAAAACGATGAAGACATGATGCTCTATCAAGCTCTAAATTTACATACATTACTTTCCCCTTTGCACATTGCCAGCCAAACCATTTCTCCCCTTCTGCAATTGCGATACACATTTCAATAAGTGCAAATGATTTACCAGCTTTAGACGGTCCAGCTATCAGCATTTTATGTCCTTGCCTAAGCACTCCATCTATAAGAGGTGGTGCCAGTTCAGGCATACTGTTCCAGAATTCACTCAATGATTCAGGATCAGGTAAATCATCATTTACTCCTTCAATCCATTCAAACCATTCATCCCATGATTCTTTTCCAATATTTGTTGCAACAAGAAACTGCTTTTTACCATTCCTTGTAACTCCAGGCATTCGAGATAGACGTGATGGATTACGATTTTGTGTATCAACCTCAAAACCATTTTTTTTGCATATGTTGTATAAATAATCAACTCTTTTGCGATACTCTCTTTGATCCGCAGCTTCAATTTTTACAATTGCATGCAGACTCTTACCACCCGAATGAACTAAGCAGGCTACAGGTAATTCAAGTTCTCTAATTACTGCATTCTGTTCAGCGATGCTCATTTTATCGCTTTCTACAAGTGCATAACGATAATCCGTAACATTTTCGTTTTTACATCCTTTTCCATCCAGTGGATTAAATCTTATCCATGCTCCGGTTTCGGAATCGTAATCTCCTAAAACTGCACCGATATCACCTTTACATTTTCCAAGAGCCTGTATCAGCTTACCTGCAGTCCTGTCCCAGCACCCCTGAGTGGGAAGATGTTTATTATCCTTTATCCATGATTTAGTAACATATCCTACATTTTCAGTTGAATCGAATAATGTTTCGAGATAAGTAATAAGTTCAGCTACTGGGTCCCAACTCCGTGGTTCCCGAACCTCCTTGACCTCAAGCCAGTTCCTGTCTACTATTACTCCTTCATCCTTTGAATTGATTACATCATTCCAATCCAGCTCATGACCAGGTTCTCTACTCGTACTCGGTGGAGTCCAGCCCTGATCTTTTGCATACTGGACTATAGTTCCACCGGTCACTCCTGAACCAGTAAAGGTATTCCATTTTTTTATACATTCATTTTGATGGTATCTTGCAGAATCTCTTTGACTCCATCGTTCCCAGTCACTTGCAGTATATCCTTCGTATTTAAGTGCCATACCAACATTTATCCATTCCTGGTATTCAAGACGAGATGGGTCAATATAGTCAAGTATCTCAATAAGATCAGTTTTATAATCCATTGACTATTCTCCTTTATAAGTAGCAGGATTAATATCACGCGGTATTCTCCACCCGTTTGCAGCAATACGGTTTATAAGTCTATTAGCCGTATCAAACTGCCATGTACCGACATGCTGAAACCCACGTCCCTCTAAAAATCTTATTTGTTTAGGGGTTGTAAGTCCTTCAGCTTTCCGTTTGTTTAAACGGTCAAGTAAAAGATTTGCTTTCCCTGCGTTATCTATTTCATCTGGAAAAATTCCAAACTTTTCTAAAGCTTTTATCTGTTTTCGACTTGCTGGTGCCATTTCCCATCCGAAAGATGGTGTATAGCTGGATAAATCCTGATCCATGATGCTCATCTCAAACTGCAATGGATCAACAAGTTTTCTTTTTCTTTTTTTCATTTCTTCAAGCTGTTTAGCTAAAGATTCTTCGCGTTTAGCTACAACGTCGCTTTCAGCTTGTTTTTCAGCTTCTTCAATATCAATTGCTTCTAATATATCTTCAGGAAGACAAGCTGCTGCTTTTTCTTCTAAATTTTTTGTCATCGTTTTAGCAACCTCTTCATTTTCGCAAATAAGATTTGCTGGATGACATAATTCATGACGTTCTGTATGCCATAAGAAATCAAGTAACAGTAAGTGGTCCTTGCCTTCATATAGACGAGTACCACGGCCGACCATTTGTGAATATAAACTTCTCACTTTCGTGGGTCGCAACACGATTATGCAGTCAACAGACGGACAATCCCATCCTTCTGTAAGCAGCATTGAATTGCATAAAACGTTATATTTTCCATTTTCGAAATCTTTCAACACTTCAGTACGATCTTTGCTGTCACCATTTACTTCAGCTGCTCTAAAACCATTTGAATTGAGAATATCTCTGAATTTTTTTGAAGTTTTTACCAGAGGTAAGAACACAACAGTTTTTCTCTCTTTGCAGTATTTTTTCATTTCTTCAGCTATCTGATAAAGATAAGGATCCAATGCTGTACCTATATCACTTACCTTGAAGTCACCAGCCTGAACTCCGACCCCGGACAAATCCATCTTTAACGGTAACGTAAGCGCCTTTATAGGTGACAGGAACCCTTCTTTAATTGCTTTTGGTAATGTATACTGATAAGCCAGACTGTCAAAGTAACTTCCTAAATTTCTCATATCCCCACGATCTGGAGTGGCAGTTACTCCTAATACCTTTGCTGTATTAAAATAATTTAAAACTCTCTGATATCCATCGCTTAAACAGTGATGTGCTTCATCGATAATAATAGTGTCGAAATAATCGTGCGAAAACTGTTCCATACGTTTTGGTCTTTGCAGACTTTGCACTGATCCAACAACGATTCTGTACCAGCTTCCAATACATGTCTGTTCTGCTTTTTCTGTAGCACATCCAAGACCGGTACTTTTAGCAATCTTATCTGCAGCCTGTTCCAGCAGTTCTCCTCGATGTGCCATAATCAAGACTCTATCTCCATTACTGACGCAGTCTTTAGCCACTTCAGCAAATACTATTGTTTTTCCACAGCCGGTAGGCAGGACAAGAAGCGTTTTCTTATTGCCTTTGTCCCATTCTTCAAATATATGATCATGTGCCTCCTGCTGATATGGTCTAAGCTTCATTAAAATTGTCCTGGATTATAATTAGGTGTCTGTGCCTGAACAATCTCATCTTTTGGATAGAACTTCTTGATTTCGTTGTACTCATTACCGTTATAAACTCTTGTACCTACTTTACAGCGACCAGTTGCTCCTGGTACTGCATTCCAGTTCATTCTTAAAGGTTCGTTCTTTTTCTTCAATCCGATACCTCTGAAAAATTCACTTAAGAAACTTTCACTTCTTGTATGAAGATTTAATCTATGATTAATCACAACCTTGCTACCGTTATAATTGATTGTGACATGAACAATAGCCTGGTTACATGCCGGCATCTTTTCAGAACCGTTAAATCTTGCTCTATCAAA
This sequence comes from Erysipelatoclostridium sp. An15, assembly GCF_002160675.1. NCBI lineage: Bacteria > Bacillati > Bacillota > Erysipelotrichia > Erysipelotrichales > Coprobacillaceae > Thomasclavelia > Erysipelatoclostridium sp. An15. The sequence goes on along the minus strand of NZ_NFLA01000008.1, from coordinate 11,963 downwards.
ACCATCAATTGTAAAATCATAGTCACCTGGTGGCAAAATTATAAATTCCTGTTCTTTCTGTATCGTATCTTCCCATCCTAATTCACCATCAAATCCGTTATTACCATTTACATTTCCATATCCATTTCCATAACTATTTCCAAAATTATCCATAATTACTATCTCCTTCTAAAATTCTCTTATTTCTTCTTCTATCATTTTTAAAACACTTGGCCATGCGCCAATCAAAACACCATTTATAAAATCCGGATCATAGTTTTCTATTGGTGTATTTTCAGGATAATATCCTCTTAAAGCTACTGCTTTTTTTATTTCTTCTTCAGTAACCAAATTCTGATTCATTAAGTCTGTTAATCCTTTTGGCAAATTTGTTTCATGAACTGGTATAACAGTCTCATTAGAAGCTTCAATAATAGGTGGTATTTCACTGCCTAATTCACTTATCGGCTTATTATCTTCAATTTCATTAGCAATAACCTGATCTGTTACAGGTTTACTTTGTTTTATATCTTCCTGTGAATTAGATTGTGTTCCAAAAATATAAGCAATCGCCGAATAATCAAGCGGCAGTTCTTCAGGAAGTCCAAAACGATTCTTAGCATCCCAGCATGGGTGATGTGTCGTATACATAACTCTTTGTCCACCTTGAGCCTTATGTTTCTTACCCTTTTCATCAGCCTGTATACTAAATATTTTGTAATTAGCAAATAATACCATATCTGCCCATTCTTTAGTAATAGGGGCTGTCTGCCCTGTAGTTTTTTTACCTAACTTAAGTTCATATCTGTCATAGGCCCCCATTTCATTAGGCTGCTCAAATTTTCTGATAATTGCATGTGCTGTTAATACGACATTAATATTTGCTACATCTATAACATCCTGAAGCAGATTTAAAAATCTTCCCCATTCTTCTGCAATGTAGGTATATCCATTCCCATAGCCGAAATCCTCTACACCACTTTTACCAAATTTTGAACAAATAAATTCTGTACATAATTTTTCGGCCCAGTCAGCTGTGTCAATAACTAATGTCTTGCAGTTTTTTAATTGAATTACTTCCTGTACTTCCTGGATTAACATCTGCCAGGAAGATGGCTTAGGATATCTTTTGACATCAAGTTCTGTTGTAGATCCTTCTGTATCAATAAATAAAGGGTCAGGAAAATGACTTGCAAAAGTCGATTTTCCTACACCTTCAGGACCATAAAATACTACTTTTTTTGCTTTATCAATTTTTCCACTAGTAATTTCAAAAGGCATTAAAACTCACCTGCTTTCCAGGTAGTGGCGGTTGGATGTTCGCTTTTTACATAACCGTCTTCAATAATAATGCTGCATTCATCTCCAACGCTAACTCTAGTAGCAATAGCTTGCAATCCTTCCTGTTCTAACCAGGCTCCAAACTCATTCATTGTTTCAATATCCATCTGTTCCAGCTTATCGATAAGAACAAATCCACAATCTGGATTTAATTTTCGAACAATAGCTGTTGCCACTTTTAACTGATCACTACCGCTCATGCTGTCCCATTTTTTACCGTTATATGTAAGTTCGTTATCTTCAACACTTAACCCCGGTAATGGCAAGTCAGCATTTTTTAATAAATTAATACGTTTTTCTCTAACTGTTTCAATTTGTTCAGTTAATTTTTCATATTGAACCTGATACTGTTTAGCATCTTCTTCTGCTTTTTCCTTATCTAGATTTGCTCTAATCTTGCGATTAGTTTCTTCGATATCTGCCAAATTCTTTTCAAGTTCTTCTGTAGACTGATCTATTAAATCTAAAGCATTTGTTTTAGCGATAGTTAGATCAGCAGTCGCTTTGTTGAGTTCCTGCTCTTTTGCCTGCAATTGTTTTTTCAATGCTGCAATTTCTTTAGTCAAAGTAGACACACTATATTCGATCTGAGTTACTCTTTCACGTTTGCGCTGATTTTCACCATTTTGAGCTAAGATAGCTTGTTGCTGATTGATCAAACTTTGTGGCGAAATCAAATCTTTAGGTACGTCATTATAAAATACCTGTTCTTTAGCATACTTCTTTTTTTGATCAGCAATCTGTCCTATTGCTCGACGATTGTTGTACAATTCAATTTCCTCATGGTTAAGTTCAATAAGCTGATCTTCTACTCCAATAATTTTTAAGAGAATACTAGCCTTTTCTTTGTTGTTGGCATTCATAAATTTTGGAAGATCAAGTGCAAGCTCTTCAATAAATTCATCTAAAAGCTGTTGTCCAGCTTTATTCCCGTTCGGATCAGTAACTTTTAAAGTACTGTTTTTACCTTTACGTTCAACTTTCAATCCATTGCTTAATGTAATATTTAAAACTGGCGGAATAGTTGAACCTTCTCTAACAGGACTGCTAGGTTTGAATTTGTTACCACCCAGTGTCCAGGCTATTGCATCAAGTACCGAAGTTTTACCTTGATTGTTTCTTCCACCAATTGTTGTTAATCCATTTTGAGTTGGCTCTACTTTTACTGCCTTAATTCGTTTTACGTTTTCCAACTCTAGACTGTTAATTTTAATTGACATCTATATTTACCTCTCTTGCTTTTAAATTTTCTTTAAGTTTACGGTTTAAAAAATATGCTTCTTCGATCGCATGAAATACTATTTTCGGATTCATTTTATAATTAACTTCTAATATTTCTATCAGTTCATGAATAGACGTCATAATATCAAACGGATCTGTATGTTGTGTACTTATACAAACTTGGTCTGACTTTTCACTGCTGTCTATATGAATTGACCATTTTCTGTCCTTTTCCATTTTCTTATTGATCCTCCTATAATAATTTTTCTATTATTCCAACTGCGATAAATGCAGCTGTTATAATCATTGCTACGATTGTGAATGCGCCTCTGGCGCTCATCTTATCTAAATTCATTTTTCTCGATCCTTTCAATCAGATGTCCTAATTCACTTCTAACGATTCCTGTTAAACCAGGATAGATAGAATCTGTTACAGAAATATACTCACGAGCCTGTGGATATTTCTCATAGAGTTCTTCACGAGTCATACTTGTGATTTTTTTAATTTTTTCTAGTTCCTGAATAATTTCCTTTTTTTTCATCTTTGACAACTCCTTTTAAATCACTTATAATGTGATTGGATTATATTTTTGTTTAGTCGACATTGCCGTGTCGGCTATTTTTGTTTACATAAGCTTTAATAAGTGCATCTATAACTTCTTCATCTGGTGATCTATCCCATGCCTCCATGAATTTTTCAAAAGCTTTTCTTGGAATACTTACATTTCTTCGACCACCAGGACTGATTGTATAGCAACCAGGCAAGCTACCATTCACAACAGCATTTATGACAAAATGTCGGCTTTTGCCTAATATTTTTGCAACTTCTTCGACACTTATAACCGGACTATCCACGACTCTCACCTCCTGTTTAAGATTTGTTTTCCACCTTCTTGCCTGAGAGGAACCGTCTAAAGCAGGTATTCTTATATGTTAGTTTTGGGGAGAAGAAATATTTTTGCTCTAGATCAGTTCCTTTCAGACAAGAAAGTTATATAAATAATTTTTTCCACCTCATGCTATAATTGATTTATCAGCACTGCCATGCTGAAATCTAATGAAAGGAGATAGTGTATGCAGATTGAACGAGACCATGTTAGAATGGAAAGCAAATTAGAATTTCATTGGAATGAAATCATGTCCAATTTAAATGATTTTAACGCTCTATTAGGAACTGATTTCACACCGCTTTCTTCTCGTGATTTAATAACTAGTAAAACAATTGACGCTATTGCTAAATCACTTATTGAAGATGACGGTAAAATAGAAATATCTAAATTAGCTCCATACGTCACTAGAAAGGCAATTTAATTGTCTGTAGAATTAGGGTTAGGTCATCTTTACTTAATCCTTTTTCTTTTATCAAACTATTAAACCTTTTATAATTTTCCAATCTGATGATTTCAAAATCGGTATTTTCCATTTTTTCTTTACTCCAGGAAAACTTCCCATCTTCTATATATAAGTAAATTATTGTTTTATCCTCTTTATTCTCCATTACCTAACCTCCTAAATTTTTTAAATCCATTTTTATGACTTCTAACCACACTTCTGTGTTTGATGTTTCATCGATATCAATGATATGATTTAACTGGTCGATGATTAAATAACACTCCGTTCCGTTTTAATGGCACATTATTTTCAAAAAAAATTAGCTTCTTGTAAATTTTATTTTTTCAAAAGGAATATTTACATACTTTGCAAAACGCAATGCCTCATCAACGTAGAATCTTGTTTCACCTTTTTCTTTATTTATGTAGGTATTCTCACTTAATCCAAGAAGTTGTGCCATTTTCGTCTGTGAAATTTTTGCTAAACGTCTAGCTTGTTCTACCGTGTATCTTTCCATTTAATCCTCCTTTCTTTGTGCCGTTTATATGGCACATGAATAATATAACACTTTTTGCGTTTTTATGCAACGTTTTTTTGGCACATTTTTATTTTTTATTATTGTAATGTCCCACTTTTTTGGTATAATTAAAATAAAGAAGGTGAGACAATGGCAAAAATTGATATGATGCTATACAAAGAAATAGGCAAAATTTTAAAAAGAGAAAGATTGAACAAAGAAATAAGTTTAGACCAGCTTGTTGATAAGATTAATGGCATCAAAACAAAAAGCACATTAAAAAGATATGAAGACGGCAAATCGCGAATAGATATGGATATTTTACCTATCGTATGTGAAGCATTAAATATCAATTATGTAGATGTAATAAAAGAAGCGGAAAATGAGGTTAATTTTCACAATTCAAAAAATTCAAATCTTGGCGATTATAACGAAAATGTAGAATATCTAAAAGACAAACCGGAACTATTGGAACTTTACAAGGAAATAGTTGCTAATGATCAGCTGGTTTTACTTTTTGATAAAGCAAGAAAATTAAGTCCTCAAGACTTAGAACAAATACTTAAAATCATCGATACATTCAATAAAGAAACGATGTGATTTTATGAATTTTGAAGACTTTTTAAGATTTCATAACATAAATCTTAATTATGTCAATATACCCTCTGCAGTTAGAGGATTTGCATATTATAACGGTTGTAACTATCTGGTTGCTATAAATTCAAAATACAGCCGTGAACAGAATATAAAAACTACTGCTCATGAACTTATTCACATATTTAAAAATCATTTTTTCTGTCAAAAAGGAGATGAAGAAGAATGTGAGGAAGAAGTTGAGCAAATTATCAGGGAATTAAAAAATAAATTTTAATTTGGCAAACACATTTTTGGTGTTAATTAATAAAAAAGGAGAGAAAAAATGGAATTAGATGAAAAACTTTATTCTTTGAGCGAAAGGATAAAACAACTTAAAGAAAAAATTCAAACAGAGGAAGCTACTAAACAGTCGTTTATAATGCCTTTCTTTCAAGCGTTAGGCTATGATGTGTTCAATCCATTAGAATTTGTACCCGAATTTACAGCGGATGTGGGCATAAAAAAAGGTGAAAAAGTAGATTATGCTATTTTAAAGGATAATGAACCGATTATTTTAATCGAAGCAAAACCTTGTAATGATGATTTATCAAAACATGATTCTCAATTGTTTAGATATTTTGGAACTACCAGAGCACGTTTTGCTATTTTAACAAATGGTATCATATATAAGTTTTTTAGTGATTTAGATCAGCCAAACATTATGGATAAAAAACCATTCTATATATTAGATATGGAAAATTTAAGCGAACAATCTATTGCCTACGTAGAAAAATTTATTAAAGCTAATTTAGATATAGATAATATTTTAAATACTGCTAGTGATTTAAAGTATCTTAATTTAACAAAACTTGCCTTTAAAGAGCTGATGGAAAATCCTTCCGATGAATTTGTTAGATTATTATTAAATACCGGAATATATGATGGTGTAAAAAATCAAAAGGTTATTGATAAATTTAAACCAATTACCAAACGGGCAATGAATCAATATATAAATGAAAAATTATCTTCAAAATTTAAAGAAACCTTAACTAGTGGTGATAATGAAAAAGATGAAGATATTGAAGATTCAAAAGAGGAAAGCAAAATCGTTACAACAATTGATGAATTAAATTCATATGCAATTGTAAAATCAATTTTAAGAAAAGAAATTGAGCCACAGCGTATTTTTTACAAAGATACAGAAAGTTACTTTGGAATATTACTGGATAATAACATAAGAAAATGGATTTTACGTATTAATCTAAATTCTAGAAATAAACATATCATTATTCCGGATGAAAACAAAAAAGGAATTAGATACGATATTGATACAATTGATGATATCTATAATTATGAAAAAGAGATAATTGATTCTTTGAAAAGATATATGTAAAAAATAAACCACCCTACGCCAATAGGATGGTTTACGCAATGGTCCCCGTAGAGATACCATCGCTAAATTAAAAGTGATACGCCTATATCACTTAATATAAAAGACTCTCTCAAAAGTCCTTTTACGTACTCAATTTTACCATAAGAGCACGTTCAAGGCAAATGACAATTGAAAGGACGTGTTTTTATTATGGCTAGAAAGCAAACATTTAGGCGCAGACCAAACAAAGCCGGTACTGTAGTAAAACTGTCCGGTAAAAGAAGAAAACCTTTCTGCGCTAAAGTAACAAGCGGTTATGATACGTTAACCGGTAATCAGATTCAGGTTTCAATAGGTACATTTGAAACATGGCAGGAAGCTGATGATGCCTTAACACTTTATAGATTGACAAACAAAAAGACCATAACCGATAAAGAAGCACGTGCCCTTGCACCAGACACTTTCCAAAAGCTGGTTGATCAGCGTGAAAAGAATGTTCCTACCTTCAAAGAAATATTTGACATTATATATGAAGAAGATTTATCAAAGTTATCTAAATCTGCAGCTACTGGTTACAGATCATGGATAAAACATTTTAAAAAAGTTCATAACGAAAAAATTTCACAAGTAACCCTTGCTGATCTGCAGGAAATATTTGACCGGGATAAAGCGGGGCATGGTACGAAGGCCCATATGAAAGTATTGTGTTCGAAGATATTCGAGTATGCAGTAATACATCAATATATCTCTAGAGATAATGATTATACTGAATACATTCGATGTGGTGAAAATAAAAAGTCAACTAAACATTATGCTTTTTCTACGGATGAAATTAAGACGCTAATAGACGATAACAGTGATATAGCGAAGATTGTACTGATTTATATCTACAGCGGTCTAAGAGCTAGCGAATTACTCAATATTCCTAGAGAAAAAATTATCAACCATGGCAATTTCTATTATTTTAAAACCGGTTTAAAAACAGAAAGCGGGAAAGATAGAGTAGTACCTATTCATCCATATATTTTACCTTTTGTAAAGGAACTGATAGTTGATAAAAAGAAAAGATTGATAGATCATAGTTATCAATACTTCAAAAAAAGTCAATTTTACATTTTGATGGATAATTTGAACATGCAGCATACTATGCATGACACTCGTGATACATTTGCAACATTATGTCAAACGTATAATGTAGATATATTTGCTAGAAAACGTATGCTTGGGCATAAATTTAAGGATCTGACTTTTGACACATACACAGATACTGTTATTGAAGATTTATACAATGAAATTATAAAAATCAAAGTTCCAAAGCTTTGATTTTTTTTGTTACTTATTTGTTACTTACGAGGTACATTTTACTATTTTTTATCGGCTAAAACCCTCGATTTTATGCGAGTTTTAATAATAATATCTTTCAATTTTTGAAAAAATAATGTTAATATTTATCTAGAAGGTATTATATAATGAATAGTATTTGGAGGTATTTAAATGATACTTAGAGAATATAGAAGTGCAGATTGTAAAGAAATCATTGATTTATTTTATCAAACTGTTCATAACATTAATATTCAAGACTATACCAAAGAACAAGTTGATGCCTGGGCAAATAAAAATATTGATCTAAAGATTTGGCAACAATCATTAGCCAAAAATTATTGTTTAGTTGCAATAGAAAACGATTTAATCGTTGGTTTTGGTGATATCGATCAAACTGGTTATTTAGATCGTTTATATGTCCATAAAGATTTTCAAAAACAAGGAATCGCTACTAAAATATGTGATAAATTAGAAATGAAATTTAATGTTTCTAAGATTACTACTCATGCATCAATTACTGCAAAATCTTTCTTTTTAAAAAGAGGTTATCAAGTAATTAAAGAACAACAAGTAATTAGAAATGGTGTTGTTTTAACTAACTATGTAATGGAAAAAGTGTTGACTTAAAGTGAACTTTAAGGACTATAATGAAACTAAAGTTAGAAAACTTTAGAAAGGAAGATAGTCATGGAAAAAGCAAATGTTTATTTTACTAAAGAGATTAGTGCTGAAAGTTTAATTAAAATTTATGAAGCACTAAATAGAGATTTAAAAGGTAAAGTAGCAATTAAAATTTCTACAGGTGAACCTGGTGGACACAACTTTTTAAATCCTAATCTAATTAAAGATTTAGTTTCTAAATTACAAGGAACAATTGTTGAATGTTGTACTGCTTATGGTGGTAAAAGAATGGATGTTAAAGATCATTGGCAAACTATTGAAGATCATGGATTTAAAGCAATTGCACCATGTGATATTATGGATGAATTTGGAGAAATAGAATTACCAATTACTAATGGTTTCCATTTAAAAGCTGATATTGTTGGTGAACACTTTAAAAACTATCAATCAATGGTTGTCCTATCTCATTTTAAAGGTCATGCCATGGGTGGTTTTGGTGGTGCTTTAAAAAATATGAGTATTGGTATTGCATCTTCTAACGGAAAAGCAAATATTCATACTGCCGGAGTCACTACAGATCCTAAAAAACTATGGGATAACTTACCTGAACAAGATCATTTTCTTGAATCAATGGCTGATGCATGTAAAGGAGTTATTGATTACATGGGTAAAGACAATATTGTTTATATAAATGTAGCTAATAACTTATCTGTCGATTGTGACTGTGATTCTCATCCAGCACCTCCAGAAATGGCAGATATTGGAATCTTTGCTTCTATCGATCCAGTAGCTCTAGATCAAGCATGCTATGATGCTGTTATTAATTCACCTGATGATGGAAAAGCTGCATTAATTGAACGTATGGATTCACGTCATGGTATTCATACTGTTGAAGCTGCCGCTAAATTACAATTAGGAAATCGTGAATACGAAATTATTAATATTGATTAGTTTTTTTTAATTATATAAACGATTAAATCCTGTTTTATGAAAAAACAGGATTTATTATTATATTAATATTAACTTATCTGGATCTAAAATAAAGATTGCTGCCTGATCAACTGTTAATCGATTTAAAGTGCAAGTACAAATATTATCAAGTTCAATTTTTTCATTACTATTATCTAAATTATCTTTAACAGTTTTTAAAGCCATTTTAATCTGGTATTCTTCTAATGCCAGCATGATTGCTATTTGACCATCTTTAATAAAACCACCTAAACTTTTTAATCTTGTAACTTTGTAATCATCCATCTCTAATTCATTTGCAATCTTTTTTCCATCGTCTTCATTTAGAACTATTAACATAATCTTCATAGTCATAGCCACCTTTCTTTTTTATATCATACAACTTATAGTTAACTCAAAGTCAATAACAATATTTTCACTCTAAACAAAAAAGGCACTTAAAAAATGCCTTATCTTGTAATTATGATATATTAACGATAATATTTTTGATAATAACGAATCCGTAACAAATCAAAAATCATCATTATTTGATAGTTAAACTGAATTCCATCAAATTTACCCAATACTTCTATTGCATAATCAGCACATATATTTTCATATTGACGATATTTGATATTTTGAGTGATTAATACTAAATATGCTTCACAAATATTTTGCGGTTTTAACTTTTTGACGTTTTGTTCCATTAATCTACCTGTTGCCGTAATGAAAAATACAACATCATCGTCACCAAATTCAAATTTGGTATCAAAACTATGATATTCGACTACTTCTTTTCCTAAAGAGATTAAATCAGTTTGAAAATCAACAGCTACACTACTTGGATATAGCGCCCCAATAATAACGATCCTTTTTTTCTTAAAGATCAAATCACAAAGCTCATCAATTAACTGATTCAATTCTTCTTTATCATAACTAGTATCTAAATGTTCAATAAACTGATTACAATCTAAATTCAACATTCTAGCATGAATTTGTTCTAAGCGGCTTTGATGATCTGCTAATAGTCGTCCCTTAAATTCATCATAACTATGAATTCCAAAATGTCTACAAAAATCCAGCAATTCACTTTCACTAAAATTGCTAGCACTTAAAAAACCATTTAAATCATATTTTTCCATTTCTGTATAATGCTGGATAACAAAATTACCAATTCGGTACATATGATCATCATCAAGACACCCGTTTAAATATTTTAAAATTCTTGAAATCATCAGTTCCATATACATCTACTCTCTTTCTATATATTTACTGTAAGACCACCTTTAATAATAGTATATACCATTTCTATTCAAAAAGAAATTGAGACATAACGATGATTATAAAAAAATCTCCTGAATTTTAGCGATAATATTATTACAATTATATTGACCATAATCATTAGGATCAATATTTAAAATCCGCTGATGAAAAATATTAGCTAATCCTTTTGTATAATGTTGTACTTGCGGTGCCATCAAAAGCAAATCATATTCTTTATTCAATGCTTCTTTATCAAAAATACTTGCTGCTTTAAAATGGTAATTAATATTATGTTCTTTACAAAAATTATTTAATTTCATGACAAATAAACTTGATGTTAAGCCACTAGAACAGCAAAGTAATATTTTGCGCAATTGATCATCTTTTTTAATGATAAAATCTTGTCTATTAATATTAAATATTCGCCATTTAAAATTTTCAACTAATTCATTTATTTCAGTTTTATCACTAATTTCATAATGCAAATAATACATTTGCTGTCGTGTTTTTTGATTTGTAATAATTTCTTCTACTATCAAATTATGCCAAACTACTAGTTCCCCTAAAAAATCTTCATATATTATTGAATATATTTTTCTATCATCATAAACTAATGGTTCAATATTTTTATCAAGGTTATTTTTTATTAACCAATTTTGGAATACTTCCTCCATTTTTACACCTCCTTTATTAAATGTTTCCTTTATTAAATTATGACACAATTGACTAGACATTTCTATAAAATCCATTCGTGTTATTTTAATAAAAAAACAAATAAATATCCACCGGCCTAGCCGGTGGTTTTACTTATGCGGGCATAGCCCTGCTCCCAAAGCGCATGTCTGAAGACATTCCTTATGCCTTACGGCTACCGCATGCACCTTGTCGTTATTTACCCTTAAAAGGGTCTTCAAAATCCAGAGTTAGTTGTTCCCCTTCTTGATCCTCTTTCAACTGATTTGAGATATACTCCTTAATTTTTTTTGTATTTTTCCCCACTGTATCTACATAATATCCTCGGCACCAAAATTCTCGATGTCTATACTTATATTTTGCATTCGCCCATCTTTCAAATATGATTTGGCTACTTTTCCCTTTTAGAAATCCCATAAATCCTGAAATACTATATTTTGGTGGTATTTCTATCAGCATATGTACATGATCTATACATACTTCCGCTTCTATTATATTTACTCCCTTCCATTCGCATAATTGTCTTAATATCGCCCCTATTGCGACTCTTCTTTCATCATAAAATGCTTTTCTTCTATACTTTGGTGCAAATACTACATGATATTTGCATCTCCATTTTGTGTGTGATAAACTATGTAAGTCATCTGAATATTGTTTATTTATTCATTTGTCATTCCTCCGTGTTATTTTATTTGCAGTTGGTAGCCGCAAGTATATTATAACATGGAGGTTTTTCATTATCACTCCACTAAAGCTTTTATACACCCCCAGCCTAGC
>NZ_NFLA01000079.1:0-7557 GCF_002160675.1 Erysipelatoclostridium sp. An15 | reverse complement strand
TAAATTAGTAGTTCTAGTTCCTCTAAAGAAAGGATCATCAAACATGTTATCAAAAACATCATCAAAAGTTGCAAATCCAGGTAGTAATTTCATATAAATCATCTCCTTTTAAATTTATTCTTTGAAATTACTTCATGAATAAATCATCTTTTCTTTTTACAACTATTATTATAGTCTATTTTTTAGCACTGTCAAGTATAGAGTGCTAATTTTTTTTATTAATTTATTTCCATATATAATAGAGGAAAATAGGGTATTTATATTGGCTAAATCAATATTTTTAATGATTTATTTAAAATGACGTTTTAATTGCTATATGTTATAATATACAACGAAAGTCTATAAAAAATTGGAAGGAAATAAAAATGAAAGGTAAGTTTATTACATTAGAAGGACCTGATGGTAGTGGTAAGACAACAGTGTCTAAAATTATTGTTGAAAAACTAAAAGATGAAGGACACAAAGTTTTATTAACAAGAGAACCAGGTGGAATTGATATTTCTGAACAAATAAGAAATATTATTTTAGATAAAAAAAATGTTAAAATGGAAGCTCGTACGGAAGCTTTATTATATGCAGCAGCTAGACGCCAACATTTAATTGAAAAAGTACAGCCAGCATTAAATCAAGGATATATTGTAATTTGTGATCGTTTCGTTGACAGTTCTCTAGCATATCAAGGAGTGGCTAGAGGAATTGGAATTGATGAAGTTTATCAAATGAATCAATTTGCAATTTGTGATATTCAGCCAGATGCTACTATCTTTTTTGATTTACCATATGAAGTTGGGTTAGCAAGAATTAATAAAGGAAATCGTAGTACTGATCGTTTAGATTTAGAGTCAAATGATTTTCATAAAAAGGTTTATGAAGGTTATATGGAAATTTGTAATAAGTTTGCTGATCGAATCACTAAAATTGATGCTAATAAGTCAATAGATGAAGTCGTTGATCAAGTTTTAACTGTAATTAAGGAAAAGTTATGAAAGAATATTTACAGGAAAATCAACCAAAATTCTATAATTTAATAAAAAATGAATTTATTCAAAATAAAATTCCTCATGCTTTTTTACTAGTTGGTAATAATACGAAAGTACCATTAAATTACTTAGCAATGTCATTAATTTGTGACGAAACTTTAGCTTGTGAAAAATGTAATGATTGTCGTAAAGTTCTAGAAAATAAGTATGGAGATATTATTAGATATGATGGAAAAGAGACTTCAATAAAAAAAGGTGATATTGAATATATCCAAGATACTTTCAAAAAATCTTCTTTAGAAGGTAAAGCAAAAATTTATATTATTGAAAATATTGAATCAGCTACTAAAGAAGCTATGAATACATTATTAAAGATGTTAGAAGAACCAACATCAGGAATTTATGCTATTTTTACTACTAATAATATTAGTAGGGTATTACCAACTATATTGTCACGTTGTCAAGTTATTGATATTAAGCCTGATAGTAAAGAGGTAATATATAAAGCTTTAATTAAAAGTAATATTCCTGAAGAGGCTGCTAAAATTTTAACATATTTATCAGCTAGTGAAGAAGAAGCTAAAAATTTATATGATGAAAGATTTGAATATATGCAAACTGAAATAATTAATTTTATTGAGGATTTGTATACGAAAAGAATGAATTTGATTATTAATGTTCAAACTAATTTATTAAAGAACTATAAAGAACGTGATGATATTAAATTATTTTTAAATATGCTTGTTTTAGCAATGAAAGATTTGTTTCACGTGAAACATAATCAAAATTTAGTATTTAGCGCTCATTACGATTTCTTTAATAGTTTGCAAATAGATGAAGACAAATTAATAAAACAAATTGAAATTATTTTAGAAACTATTTATACAATAGAAAGCAATGCCAATCTATTAATGTTAATGGATAGAATGATGTATCGTTTATAGAAAGGAGATTATATGGAACAACTTAAATTAGCAAGTGTTAAATTCAAAAGTGCTGGAAAAGTTTATTACTTTTCTACTGATATTGATTTAGAAAAAGGCGATTATGTAGTTGTTGAAACTGCTCGTGGTGTAGAATTAGGTGAAATATCACAACCATTAAAATCAATAGAAGAATTTAACTTAGATACAGAATTAAAAAAAATAACTCGTCGAGCAACAAAAAAAGATGTAGAGGCACATCTAAAAAATCTTGAAGACGCCAAAGAAGCATTGGTAACTTGTCGAGATATTGTAGCTCGTTATGATGTCGATATGCAATTAACCAATTGCGAATTTACTCTGGATAAAGCAAAAGTAATTTTTATGTATACTTCTGATGTTAGAGTGGATTTTCGTGAGTTATTAAAAGAGTTAGCAACAGTTTTTCGTTGTCGAATTGAATTAAGACAGATAGGTCCCCGTGATAAAGCAAAAATAATTGGAGGAATAGGAACATGCGGATTACCACTTTGTTGTACATCCTTATTAGGAGAATTTAATGGTGTATCAATTAACATGGCAAAAAATCAGATGTTGGCAATAAATATTGATAAAATATCTGGAGCCTGTGGTCGATTAATGTGTTGTTTAAAATATGAAGACGATGTTTATTCATTAGAAAAACAACGTTTTCCAAAAATAGGTAGTCGCGTTAAATATGAAGGTAAAGAAGTAAAAGTATTAGGTTTGAATATAATTAATGATTTAATTAAAATCGATAATAATGGTGCAGTAATTTTTGTTAATCTAAATGAAATTGAATTTAATCAAAAGCCTAATTAGTTATGTCTGATCAAGAAGTAGTTAACTATTTATTAGCTCATAAGAACATGAAGATTATCCAAAGGAAAGACATGTTTAACTTTTCTTTGGATACTGTTTTATTAGCTAATTTTTGTACCATTAATAAAGATGTAAAACATATAGTTGATTTTGGAACCAATAATGCGGCAATACCTTTACTTTTATCAAAGAGAACTAATCGAAAAATTACTGGAGTAGAAATTCAACAAGAAGCAGTTGAACTAGCTAATAAAAACGTTGCTTTAAATAATCTAGAAGATCAAATAGAAATAGTTCATAACGATATTGCGAATTTTGTCAAAAACTTTCCTAAAGTAGGTTTAGTTGTTTGCAATCCACCATTTTTTAGAGTAGATGAAGAAAGTAATTTAAATGAAAATGAATATTTAACAATAGCTCGTCATGAAATAAAAATAGATTTAGAGGGTATAATTAAAGCAGCTGCCTTTTTATTAGATAATAAAGGACGTTTTGCTATGGTTCATCGTCCTGATCGGATGATTGAAATATTAAATGTTATGCAAAAATATGATATTGAACCAAAAAGAATAAGATTTGTCTATCCAAAGGTCAATCGAGACAGTCATGTTTTGTTAGTTGAAGGAATGTATAAAGGTAAAAAAGGACTAAAAATTGAACCACCATTATATGCTCATAATGAAGATGGTTCTTATAGT
This sequence comes from Erysipelatoclostridium sp. An15, assembly GCF_002160675.1. NCBI lineage: Bacteria > Bacillati > Bacillota > Erysipelotrichia > Erysipelotrichales > Coprobacillaceae > Thomasclavelia > Erysipelatoclostridium sp. An15. The sequence continues at coordinate 4,113 of NZ_NFLA01000079.1, read as the reverse complement.
AATGAAGTAAGAAAAATGTTTGGAGAAAAAATATATGAATAGACAAAAAAGTTTTGAAAATCAAGCGCCATCTTTATATTTAGTTGCCACTCCAATAGGAAATTTAGAAGAAATTACATTTCGTGCAATTAATGTTTTAAAAGAAGTTGATTATATTGGTGCTGAAGATACTAGAAATACAATTAAATTATTAAATCATTATGATATTAAAACTAAGCGAATATCTCATCATGAGCATAATTTAAGTCAATCAATTCCTAAATTAATTAATTTATTATTAGAAGGTAATGATATTGCTTTAGTTAGTGATGCTGGTTATCCAGCAATTTCTGATCCAGGATACGAACTTGTTAAAGCTGCTATTGAAAATAATATTAATGTAATTCCTGTTAGTGGGGCTAATGCTTGTTTAGATGCCCTAGTAGTTTCTGGTATTGCACCTCAGCCGTTTTTATTCTATGGTTTTTTAGATCATCAGGATAAGAAAAAAAGAAAAGAATTAGAAAAATTAAAAAACTATCGAGAAACAATCGTATTTTATGAATCACCACATCGAATTAGTAAAACATTGAAGTTAATGCAAGATATCTTGGGTGATCGTCATATTGCACTTTGTCGTGAGATTACAAAAAAACATGAAGAAATTATAAGAGGGAAAATTAGTGAGATCATTTCTATCACTGCAGAGCTGAAAGGGGAAATGGTAATTGTTGTTTCTGGTAATAATGATAATGATGAAGTTAATTTATCTCCAGAAATACTTATTACAGAGGTAGATAATTATGTAAATAAAGGAATGAGTGTTAAAGATGCTATAAAAGAAGTATCTAAATTAAGAAAAGTTAATAAAAATGAATTATACGCATTATATCATAGTCAAAATGATTAATATCGTCATTTTTTAGTAATTAAATTCTTAAATGTTTCACGTGAAACATTTAAGAATTTCTGTATCTCTATATTTTGTCGTTTGATTTAAAATAATAAATAAAGTATGATAGTTTCATGGAAAGGATGTAAGTATGGAATATAGATATAGAAAAAATAAAAAATTAAGATTTAAGAAAAAATCATTAGCAATTTTATTTCTGATAATTGCAATAATTATAGCATTTGTTTTTTGGATTACCAATAGAGAAGGACCTTATGAAAAATATTACCAATATGATGAAAATAATAAAAAAATTGGTGAAGTCCAGCATTATCAAAAAGAAAATGAACAATTCTTTATATCAATGTATTATCCAAAAACCAATATAAAAGAGTTGAATAAAATCATCAATGATTGTTGGAATGATTATATAAAAGATCAAAAAGCTAATAAGGATAGTAAAGATATCCTTTATATGGATTATTCAATAGATCAAGTTTATAAACAGTATGTCAATTTAAAATTCTCTATGAATCGCTATAATGAAGATGATAAATTAGTAGCACAGTCAAATAAGCTATTTTGTTACGATACTAAAAACGAGAAAGTTTTAACAGTTAATGATGTATTAAGAAAGAATTACAAAATATCACTAGCAAATATCAATGGTATTGATAATATAAATCAAGAAAATGATAATTTAGAAATAAAAAAGGATAAGGTTGTTATATATACTAATGATAAATTGAAGGAAAAAGTTGAAATTAAATATGAAGAAAATAAAGATTTAATTAGATTAGCAAATAAAAATATTCCTTCAAATGCCCCGTTAGATGTTAAAACACCGACACCATTACCTAAAATCGATCAAAATAAAAAAATGATTGCTTTTACTCTAGATGACGGACCGCATAAAACAAATACACTTCGTGTTGTTGAGATGTTTGAAAAATATAATGGTCGTGCAACATTTTTCCAATTAGGTAAAAACGTTCAAGCATATCCAGATATTGTTAAAACAGTATATGAACATGGTTTTGAAATTGCAAGTCATTCTTGGGATCATCCTGATTTAAGAAAATTAGATACAAATGCTGTTAATAAACAAATTGTTGATACACAAAATGCAATTTTCAGTATTACTGGAGATGAACCAAGTTTAATTAGACCACCATTTGGAGCTTATAATGATAATGTAAAAACTGTTGTCAAAAATAATGGAATGCAAATTGCTTTATGGACAGTGGATACATTAGATTGGAAGTTAAAAGATGCCAATAAAATAAAAGATGCTATTGTTAACAATGCTTATGATGGTGCAGTAGTACTTATCCATGATATTCATAACTTTACAGTTGATGGATTGGAAATGGCATTAGCTGAGTTAGCTAATAAGGGATATCAATTTGTAACATTATCTACATTAGGTGAGTATAAAGAATTAAAAACAGTACTTCGCTAATATTAGCGGAGTATTTTTTTATAATTAAACTTACAGATATTCTGTAAATTTTAAATAAGCTTTAGTACAATGATAATGTAAAATATTCTCTTATAAACGATATTACTACTTGGAAAATTGCAAAACTAAAATATAGGAGAATAATCAGGCATATGATATATACTTTATCAAATATAGTAAGACTGTAAATATTATAGGTAGCTATTAATAAATAATTATTTATAATAAGTATATTAAAATTTATAATGCTATTAAATTTAATTAATAGAAAATATTATTATATAGAAATACATATTAAAAGGAGACAAAGAGACAGAAGATTTAAATTTATTTATATGTTTAACAATATATATTAGATAAGTTGAGATAATAGAAATATTGATAAAACACAAAAAAACATAATTAATATATATTGTTTTTAAAATATTTTAATAAAGTATTATATGGGTGATATATAATGGATTGGGAAATAATAAGTTATGAAAATGAAAAGTTTAATGAGTTAATGCAACAATATGAAGCTGCTATTAAGATTATTAAGACCAAATTGGAATTAATAGATCAAGAATTAAATTTTAAGTATGGACATAGTCCAATTCATGGTATTCAATATCGAATTAAATCTATAGAAAGTATTAAAGGCAAATTAAAAAGAAAGAAACTTGATCAAACAGTTGCTGCTATTAAAAAATTATATGATATTGCTGGTATTAGGGTTATTTGTAATTATTTAAATGATATTCAATATATAGCTCAATTACTAGTTAATCAAGATGATATTACACAAATTAAACATAGTAATTATATTCAGTATCCAAAAAATAATGGGTATCGCAGTTTTCATTTAATTGTTAGTGTACCTGTTTATCAAAAAGATGGCAAAATCAATGTTCCAGCAGAAATTCAAATTAGAACAATTGCAATGGATTGTTGGGCATCATTGGAACACGAACTTTGTTACAAAAATGAATCAAAAACAAATAATGATATTAAAATTAGATTAAAAGAATGTGCGGATAAAATGGCGCAGACTGATTTAGAAATGCAAAAGATCTATTTAGAAATAAATCGGCCATGGGATGGTAATAGGTAATAAATAATAGAAATAAAATGTTTCACGTGAAACATTTTATTTTTAAATATTGAGAAATTAAACAATAATAAAATCTCCATGATTAATAAAAAAAGCTGTAACTACAAATATAAAACAAATGAGGACTTAACGAGTGATAATAAATAGTATATATAACTGATAATTTTAAATATAATAGTAGCAAGAAAATCATAATTATAAAATACGGATGTTATGAATATAATAAAAAATAGCATATAGATATTGTTTAATAAATATATGATTTTAAAATATATAGATAAAAGAAAATATTTCTGATAAAAATATTATAAAAGTAAACCTTGATAATCCAGTAGTTACAAAATAGGAAAAATATAATATAGATTAATTAAGTTTTAAAGAATAAAAATATTATTTTAAAATAAATAATATTTTTGATACTAATATTGGATTAGATTTGGTAACTAAATGTTATTAGATCATTATAATAATATAATCTTGATGAATTTAGGTATATATAAATTAGGTATTAGATATGCAAAAGCAATATAGTAAATAAGTACAAGTATAAATATAAAATTTATTAAAAATTAGAATTATCTTGTAATTTTTGCATAGACTCTAAATTCAAATACTCATGCTTTATAATATATGAAATGAAGTGATGATTATCAAATATAATGTTTCACGTGAAACATTATATTTGAT
>NZ_NFLA01000078.1:0-8285 GCF_002160675.1 Erysipelatoclostridium sp. An15 | reverse complement strand
GATCATTGCTGCTTTAAATAAATCTGGATAAGCAATTAACATTCTTGTTGTCATGTATCCACCTGCTGAGCATCCTGATACATATACTTTATCTGGATCTATTCCTTTTGTTTTAATTACTTCCTGGATTTCATTATATGCTTTTTCTAATAATCCATCACGTTGTGCATAATACCATGTATCTGGTGCTTGGAATGCCATTACATCTGCACCACCAAAGATATTTTGTGCTTCATCAGTTGCCCAGGCAACAGTTCCTCTATTTCCTAACATTTGAGCAACATTATTATTTGAACTATGATAATCTCCTTCACCGTTACCATGGAACCAGACAACTAATGAATCACCTTTTGAGGCATCATAATATTGATAGTTAATTCCACCATCAACAATAATAGATTGGAATTTTGATGTTTCTTCATCTTTAACTGTATTATCACATGTATAATTTCCAATCCAATTAGTATCTAACTCTCTGCCATCAGCAGATGTCAATGTAAGAGGATTAATCTGAGTAATCGTATACTCTAAATCTAATGGTATATTTCGTCCTCCAGTTTGTAAATAAGTTAACGTAGAACCCTCGGACATATCAAAATATACAGTTACATATTGACCTTCAGTCTCTACTTTAACGATTTTTCTATCGTATTCTTTTGCATTGTAGCTCATCTCATTTTCAGGAACATTATACTCTTCAGGATTTGTTCCATTAACATGAACTTTGAATGTCTCCGTTGTTACTCCTCTAACCTTATGAGTTTCACCATAATCAATTACCATTTTAGAAATAACTTGACCAGCATCAGTTACTTCACCATATAATTGAACCGGATAACTTTCATTGCTTTCAACCGCAAATAATGGTGTACAGTATGTAGATATAGCTAATGCTAAACTTACGATTACTGTAAATAATTTCTTCATTTTTTTCATTCTATCCTTCCTTTCTTGATAAAGATTCTATCATGAAAAAAATGATTAAAATTGTCATTTTTCTAGAACAATCTTAATCATTTTCTAGTTTTTTTCCGATATTGTTTAGGTGTCATCTGAAATAGTTCTTTGAAAGTCCGATTAAAAGCTTGAATATTTGGAAAACCATTATTTAAAGCAATATCAACAATTGATTCATCACTATATTTTAAATCATCTAAACAATGCTGAATACGAACATTTTTTATATATTCAAAAATACTTATCCCCATTTTCTTTTTAAAAACAGTCGATAAATACGACTTGTTATAATTTGTTAAAGCAGCAAGTTCATTTAAACTTATCTTTTGTTTATAATTTTTATCAATATAATTAATTACCTCAATAACTAATTCATATAACTCATCATCATGCTTTTCTTGAATATAATATTTATCATCTATTAGATACTTAGTTAGTAAATCAATGATTATTAATATATCAATATATGTATCAATTAAATTGTTTTCTTGACTCCCATTTCTATAAATTTTAAGTAATATATTAATAATTTTTTGTTTAACTTCTAAATTTTTTTCTAAATCAAACCTTTTACCAATCGCATTAGGACAAACATGATTAATAAATTTACGATCAATTAATAAAACTATACCCTCAATTCCTTTTTTTACATCAATATCATGACTAACACCAGAATTTACTAACAATAAGGTTCCTGTTTTAGCCACAATTTCTTCATTTTCCATCCTTTGTATTTTTTCACCCTTAACAACATAAGTGATTTCAATACTATTATGCCAATGAGATTCAAAACAATAATCTTGATTATAATAATTATGACTAAAAGTAAAAAAACTATTATTTGCATATTCAACTTTTTCATGTTTTCTAACTACTACTCGCTCTGGCATATAATAAACCCCATCCCTTCTTAATAATATTAGCATATTAAAAGAATATTTGGAAATAAAAGGTAAATAATTAATGTTTATTTTAAATATAAATAAAATTTATTTAGCCATATATAATTAGCATTGAAAATTCTTAATATATTTACTAGTAAATTAATAATAAATCCATTATAATAGTCAATGTTTTCAATGAGGTGACATATAAGTGAAAATAATACTAAGAAAGGTTAATTTATATGAAAAAAGGTATTTCAGTAAAACTAGTTGTTATCAATGCGATGATTGCTGGGGTTTACGCTGCACTCACTTTAGTAATCTCACCCATCGCATATTCGCAAATTCAATTTAGATTATCAGAGATAATGGTGTTTCTAGCGTTTTATAATTATCGCTATATTCCTGGTTTAACTATCGGTTGTATTTTAGCTAATTTATTTTCACCATTAGGAATGTTAGACATCGTCTTTGGATCAATCAGTACATTAATTGTATGTATTGCGATGTATTTTGCGAAGAATCGTTATTTAGCTGCTTTTTTAGGAGCAGTAATCACTGGGGTTATTATTGGCGGTGAATTATGGTATGCTTACCAGATTCCATATTTAATTAATGCCTGCTATGTAGCAATCGGTGAGTTAATAGTATTAGTAATTGGGGCTTTGGTTTTTAAAACATTAGAAAAAAACGACCGTTTAATGAACTTACTTGCTTTAAAGTAAGTTCACCAACGGTCTTTTTATTATTTCAATCTTGTAATATCCACTAATGTTGTATCGCCTTTATGACGTTTTTCTAAACTAGTAATCAATGCTTGAGCTGTATCTAATGATGTAAAGATTGGAATACCTGCTTCAACTGCAAATCTTCTAATTAAGAAACCATCTTTTAAGTTATTATTTCTAGTTGGAATATCAATAACTAAATCTACAGTATCAGTTAACATTAAATCAAACATAGTATTAGATTTTGCATCAATACGATTAACTAAATTTACAGGAATATTGTTTTCTTTTAAGAAATTATAAGTACCTTCTGTTGCATATAAATCATATCCAAACATATAATATTGTTTTGCAATTGGTAAAAATTCATCTTTAGCTGAATCTTTGATTGTACAAATAATATTCTTTTTCTTTGGTAAATTAATTCCGCTACCGATAAATGCTTTATAAATAGCTTCATCATAATCTGTAGAAATTCCTAAAACTTCACCAGTTGATTTCATTTCAGGTCCTAAACTAATTTCAGCACCTTTAATTTTTTCAAATGAGAATACTGGCATTTTAACAGCTACTGTTTGTTTTTCAGGAGCTAATCCATATTCATATCCTTGTTCACCAATTGATTTACCCATAATTACATGAGTAGCCACATCAACAACAGGAATATCAGTTACTTTAGAAATATATGGTATTGTTCTACTTGAACGTGGATTTACTTCAATTACATATACTTGATCTTCATAAACAATAAATTGAATATTAATTAATCCAATAACGTTTAATGCTTTAGCTAAACGTTTTGTATATTCAACAATTGTATCTTTAATGTGATCTTTGATTTTTTGAGAAGGATAAACTGAAATACTATCTCCAGAGTGAACTCCTGCTCTTTCTACGTGTTCCATAATTCCTGGAATTAAAACACCATGTTCATCACAAATAGCATCAACTTCTACTTCTTTACCAGATAAATATTTATCAATTAAAATTGGATGTTCTTGATATTGACGGTTAATAATTTCCATGAATTTTTTAACGTCACCATCATTCAAACAAATTTCCATACCAGCACCACCTAATACATATGATGGTCTAACTAAAACTGGATATTTTAATTTATTAGCTACCTCTAAAGCTTCTTCAACTGTAAATACTGTTGAACCACGAGGACGATCAATATGACATTTTTCTAGAATTTCATCAAATCTTTCTCTATCTTCAGCAGCATCTACATCATCAGCTGAAGTACCTAAAATTTTAACACCCATTTCCATTAATGCTTTAGTAAGTTTAATTGCTGTTTGTCCACCAAATTGAACAATTGCTCCATCAGGTTTTTCAATATCAACAATATTTTCAACATCTTCTGGTGTTAATGGTTCAAAATATAAACGATCAGCGATATCAAAATCAGTACTTACAGTTTCTGGGTTATTGTTGACAATAATTGTATCATAACCAGCTTCTTTTAAAGCCCATACACAATGAACTGAACAATAATCAAACTCAATTCCTTGACCAATTCTAATTGGTCCTGATCCTAATACCATAATTTTCTTTTTATCATCACGAGGATCAACCTCATTCACTCCACCATAAACTGAATAATAATATGGTGTTGAAGCATCAAATTCAGCTGCACAAGTATCTACTATTTTATAAACTGCATGAATATTATTTTCCTTGCACATTTGTTTTACTTCATCAACAGTTTTACCAGTTAATTTAGCAATTACATGATTAGGATACTCTAATCGTTTAGCAGTTTTTAATAAATCAACTGTTAATTCTTCATTTTTCAATTGATTTTCAACTTCAATTAAATGTTTAATTTTATCAATAAACCAAATATCAATTTTAGTAATATTATGAATAATTTGTTCACTAATTCCTTGTCTTAAAGCCTCAGCAATAACAAATAATCGATGATCATCAACAACTTCTAATTGTTTCATTAAAAACTCTTCATCTTTACCTTCAAGTTCATCTAAATGAAGATAATATACATTTTGTTCTAATGAACGTAATGCTTTCATTAACGCTCCTTCAAAATTATTACAAATACTCATAACTTCACCAGTTGCTTTCATTTGAGTACCTAATTCTCTTGAAGCATCAACAAATTTATCAAATGGCCATTTAGGAATCTTACAAACAATATAATCTAATGTTGGTTCATAAGATGCATATGTTTTACCAGTTACCGCATTAACAATTTCATCTAAAGTATAACCAAGGGCAATTTTCGCTGCTAATTTAGCAATTGGATAACCAGTAGCTTTACTAGCTAAAGCTGATGAACGGCTAACACGTGGGTTTACTTCGATTACGCAATATTCAAAACTTTCAGGATGTAAGGCAAATTGTACATTGCAGCCACCTTCAATATTTAATGCTGTAATAATATTTAATGCTGATGAACGTAACATTTGATATTCTTTATCCCCTAATGTTTGACTAGGAGCAACGACAATACTATCACCAGTATGTACCCCAACTGGATCAACGTTTTCCATGTTACATACAGTAATGCAGTTTCCAGCACTATCACGCATTACTTCATATTCAATTTCTTTCCATCCAGCAATACAACGTTCAATTAAACATTGATTAACTCGTGATAATCTTAGACCATTAGAACAAATATCATGAAGCTGAGTTTCATTATGAGCGATACCGCCCCCAGTTCCACCTAATGTATATGCTGGTCTAACAACAACCGGATAACCAATTTTTCTTGCAAATTCTAATGCATCATCAACATGATTAACAACTAAGCTAGCTGCACATGGTTCTCCAATTTTTTCCATTAGGTTTTTAAATTCTAAACGGTCTTCTGCTAATTTAATTGTATTAGTAGATGTTCCGATTGTTCTTACATTATGCTTATCTAAAAAACCTTCATCAGCCAAAGCCATGGCAATATTTAAAGCATTTTGACCACCTAAAGTAGGTAAAATACTATCTGGTTTTTCTTTTATAATTAAATTTTTTACTACTGGTACTGTTAATGGTTCAATATAAACACGATCAGCAATATCTTTATCAGTCATGATTGTTGCTGGATTTGAGTTAATTAAAACTACTTCGATTCCTTCTTCTTTTAAAGCTCGACAAGCCTGTGTCCCAGCATAATCAAATTCTGCTGCTTGACCAATGATAATTGGTCCTGAACCAATTACTAATACTTTTTTTATTCTACTATCTTTTGGCATCTTACTTTACCTCCATCATTTTAATAAACTCATCAAATAAAGCATCGGTATCTAAAGGACCAGCACATGCTTCAGGGTGAAATTGAACAGTTTTAATATTTTTATTTAAATATTCTACTCCTTCAATTGTCTTATCATTAACATTTACAAACCATGGTTTTGCAACTTCAGGATCAATTGAATCTTCTTTAATTACATAGTTATGGTTTTGTGTTGAAATATAAACTCGATCAGTATCTAAATTTTTTACTGGATGATTAGCACCATGATGTCCATATTTCATTTTTTCTGTTTTAAAACCATGTGCTAAAGCCATTAACTGATGTCCTAAACAAATCGCAAAAATAGGTGTATCACTTTTAGCTAAAATTTTAATTTGTTCAATAATTTCAGTATTTTCTTCTGGATCACCAGGACCATTAGAAAGCATAATTCCATCATAATTTCCTTCTAAGATCACACTTGCAGGTGTACCAGCAGGAAATACAGTTACTTCTAAACCACGTTTAGCTAAACTTTTAGCAATATTTGCTTTAGCTCCATAATCCATTAAAGCAACTTTTTTATCACCATTACCTACTTGATATGTTTCTTTACAAGTTGTCTTTTCTACTACACCAGTAACTTTAAAAGCATGGATTCTTTGCATAACTTCATCAAGATTATCATATTTAACTGTTGTAATCATTCCATTCATACAACCTTTATTTCTAATAATCTTTGTAAGGTTACGAGTGTCAATACCTTGAATTCCAGGAATATTATGTAATTTCAAATACTCTTCTAAATCCATATCTTTACGGAAATTACTTCCTAAACGTGATAATTCATTAACAACAAACCCTTCTACAAAAGGCTTTTTTGATTCTTGATCTTCTAAACATACTCCATAATTACCAATTAATGGATAAGTCATAACAACTGATTGTCCAGCATAAGAAGGATCAGTTAAAACTTCTAGATATCCTGTCATTGATGTATTAAATACGAACTCACTGACTACTTCTTTAATTGCACCAATACTTTCACCTTCAAATATACTGCCATCTTCTAAAATTAAGTAAGCTTTCATCTTTATCCTCCTTGAATCCTTAAAAAAAACATATCAATAAAAACTGATATGTTCACTAACCAAATATAAAAAATGAGACCATAAAGCTATCAATTTTTTTTAATACAAATCCTAACATACGCCTCATCCCTTTCTTTTCTTGTATAGTATAGTAGAAATCTATTAAATATTCAAGTTCTTTTTACACTTTTTTATTATCGTGATGTAAATTTACTACCTTTAAAATAATCTATAACATCTATAATTCATTATCATCAATAATTATCGCCAAAAAATAGACATTTAATCAAATAAAATAGATTTATTTAAACAAAAAAAGAGCTAGTCCATATTACTAGACTACCTCATCTTTTTCACTAACTATTCTTTCTATTGTTATAGTAGTTGGTTTTCCATTTATATAGCCTTCTTTTAAAGTTAAATCTTCTATTAGTCTATCTGTCATTTCCTTAACATCTTCTTTTTTTACCAACCCTACTATCTTCATTATCTTCTTTAATGAAATATCGGTTTGTTCTAACAGATTTATTAATATCTCATATTTTTCTTCTGCTCGACCTTCTAATAAACCCTCTTTTTTTCCTACTAATATTCCTTCCATTCTTCCAGCTGCTCTATTTTCTATTATTAATCCTTGCGCTAAGTTACACATATTTTCAACTCCTTTCTTTAGTTTATCACTCATTTTAAAACCATATTCTTTTTCTAAGATTCCCCTTATCTCTTGAACACTTCTTCCACTCATTCCAAACAGTAACATCACCACTCTTAATAATTCATCATTCTGTTCATACTTTTGGCTTATTTCATGTTTGCTGCTTGTATAGATCGTTGCTATCTTGATCTTATCATAGGCTTCTTTTTCTTTTAACGGTATTCCTGATTCCACCTTTTCTTGTAGACTATATATCCTGATCGTTCCATCATATTTTAACGGTGCTTGAGGCATTAACCAGATTGAATATGTCTTTTGCATCTTTTGATAATTATCACCATCAATTACTGTTTTAAACTGCTGGGATATCAGTCTACTTGTATAAGCAATCCCTCTTGTTACTATCTTATAATTATTATAGATACTGTTTTGAGCTTCGATATTAATTTGCAGCTTACAAGCTTTTTGTTTATTTCTTTTAGGAACATCAAGTTCAAAATGAACGTCAAATCTTAGCAATCCTTCTCCAGGAATGATTGATTCATTATTACTGGTTTTAACTACTCGATTACCTGGAAATACCGGTTCATGATTAATATTAGCTGGAATGATTTCCTGGATTTCCTCAATCGTAAAATCACGCAATTCATCAACAACATATTTTAAAATATGTGCTAATATCTGGGTATCACTAAGAAGAACTTTACAGGTTTCATCAAGCTTTACACTTTTAGAATCATTATTGATGATCGATTGATTAATAACTGTAGCTGT
>NZ_NFLA01000077.1:0-8999 GCF_002160675.1 Erysipelatoclostridium sp. An15 | reverse complement strand
TAATTTTTATTGTTTAATATGCCAAAGTTATTTTAAAGACAGTTATATTATAGCATATAAAATACTATATATTATCTCAAATTTATCTCATTTTTATAAGCAATAAATATAAAAAAGCAACAAACTAGATTTACTAATTTGTTACTTATAATTTTTATTGCAATCCTTTTACATCTTTACTAGAAATCTTTTCACCATTTTCAACTTTATCAATTACATTTTTGATATCTTCTAATTTATCTTTATCAGGAGCAGTAACATATGTTCTTTGTCCTTTTTGAGAATATGTTTTGTACGTATATTCAGGATCTCCTGTTACTTGAACATTGAACATATCCCATTCTGCCATATCATCTAGTTGCATATTTATTAATGCTTTGATATCATCACTAGCCATATCTGTTTCAAATGTTCCTTCAACAGCTGACAGAATATTATTGTAATTAGTAATAATTTTAGGTGATATTGCCTTATCGATAATGGCTTTTAATAATTTCTGTTGATTTTTACCACGATCAAAATCGCCATTTGGTAAAGCATAACGTTCTCTAACAAAGCATAATGCTTTATCGCCATCCATTTGATTTTCACCTTTTACAATTTTGTAATTACCATGCAATGTTGTAAATGCATAATCTGAATTTACTGTTACACCACCTAATGCATCAATAATATTAGTTACACCAGAGAAATTAGTTTTAGCATAGTAATTAACTTTTAAATCCAAGAAATCTTCTAACGTTTGAATCGTTTCATTTATTCCATACATCGCCGAATGGTTAATCTTATCCATTTTACCATTCATGTGTAAATTAACTTTAGTATCTCGTGGAATACTTACCATTAATATTTGTTTTTCAACCGGATTAACACAAACAAGTAAATTAACATCAGCTCTTGAAATAGTATTTACTGATCCATAAGTATCAATTCCAGTAATATAAACGATAAAAGAATTTTCAGTAACATCTGTTTTAGTTGTTACAGTATTTATTTTTTCTTCTACTTCCATTTGGTAAACTACTCTAGTTTCATCGCTGAAAGATTCATGATTAGTTTCTAATATTCCTAAGTATGATTGATCAGCAATGATGCAATCAACTTCATTTTCATATAAAGCGTCTGCTAATACAGCGTAATCATCATAATTTTTTTTCTTTGGTTCGCTACCAATTTGATCTTGAATTTGAGCTAGTGCATCAGTAATATTAGAAACACTAGTTTTATTTTCAACACCAATAGTTTTTCCCTTTAAATCTTCAACTTTTTCAATATCACTGTTTTTCATTACATATACAGCGATAACTCTTGTCTGAGTAAATGCATTTGTAATGTTATTAATAAAGTCATTTCCTCTTGCAGCAAAAACACTGACTGTAATCATAAATATTGAAAGTAAGACACTTGTAAATTTACTAATAAAAATTCTAAAGCGTTTGCCTGTACGTCTTTTTTTACGAGCACCTGAAGTTATCCAAATAACTTCACCTAAAAACAAGACTAATAAAATTACCACCAGGATTAAATAATATCTTAATGGTAACATCTTTAAACTATATATATATGCTAAGAATACAATAGAAGCTATTAATTGAAAAGTTAAGATAACTCCTTTAGATAAAAGCTTAGATAATATTCCTTTCTTTTTTTTTCGTTTCATATCTTCACCTCATTGCACCTTATATAATAACATAATGTAATGTCATAATATAGCTATATTTGTAAAAAAAATTAGAGCTTAATCAAAAGCTCTAACCTTCATAATCTGTTATATCTTTTATATCATCTTTGCTAATACGTTCTCCGGCTTCGATTTTATCAATAACATCTTTAATTAAGTTAACTTGTTTTCTATATGGTTTCATAACATATACATTAGATCCTGACATTGAATAAGTTTCATCTGTCATGTAACCTTCTCCAGTTACTTGAATATCAAATACTTCCCATTCAGCCATATCATCTAGCTGCATATTAAGTAATGATCTAATTTCTTCACTTGACATATCAGTTTCAAATGTTCCTTCAATAGCACTTAAAATATTATCAAAATTAGTAATAATTTTTGCTGACATTGCTTTATCAAGCATTGCTTCTAATAATTTTTGTTGATTTTTACCGCGGTCAAAATCGCCATTTGGTAATGAATAACGTTCTCTAACGAAACATAATGCCTTATCGCCATCCATTTGATTTTCACCTTTTACAATTTCATAGTTACCGTGTAGTGTCGTAAAAGCATAGTCCGAATTAACTGTTACTCCGCCCAAAGCATCGACGATATTAGTAATTCCACTGAAATTAGTACGTGCAAAATAGTTAATTTGAATATCTAAGAAATCTTCAATTGTACTAATTGTTTCTGCCGTACCATAAATACCAGTATGCGTTAATTTATCCATCTCACCATTTTTATTTAATTTAATTTCACAGTCACGAGGGATACTAGTCATTAAAATTTGTTTTTCAACAGGATTAACAGTTACTAATAAGTTAACATCACTACGAGAAACAGTATTTACTGAACCATATGTATCAATTCCTGTAACATAAACAGTAAATGTATTTTCAGTTACATTTGTTTGTTTTGTATTAACTGTTAATTTAGATTCATATTCATATGATTTAATTACTTTAGTTTCATCTTTAAAACTTGGATGATTGATTTCTAACATTGCATCGTATTCTTGTCCAACAATAATAGCATCAACTTCACCATTATATAAAGCATCTGCTAAAGCACTATATTCTTCATATCTATTCATATGTTTTTGTTCACCGATTTCTTCTTCCATATCGGCAATTGCTCTTGTCACTGTTGTTGTATCATATTGATATGATACGCCAAAATTTGCTCCATCAAGATCTTTTAATTTTGTTGCTTCATGATCTTTCATTGTAATTACAGAAACAAGATAATTTTGCGTAGTTGCTTCACTTACTTGATTAAAAAAATCGTTTCCTCTAACTACAAATGTAGAAGCTACCATTAATAGGATACTTACCAATAAACTCACTAATTTAGTAATTATTGATCTTTTACTACGTAGACCCTTGTCTATTTTCTTCTGTCCACTTTTCATAATAAAGAAGAAAATAATAATTAGTAAAACTAATCCTATACATCCAGGAATAAAGTATTTAGCTGGCACCACTTTTAACTGGTACACAAAATATACAAAAATTGCTGTTGCGATCAATTGAACCGCTAAAATTAAGTATTTCGAAGTTATAAAACTTATAAACTTATTTTTTTTCTTCATAGAAGCCTCCTATTTTAGTACTTTTTACCGTTAAATAATATCATATTCTTTTTTATAATACAAATTTATGGCGAAATTATGAAAAAATTTAATAAATTTGTAAGAATTTATTTATAAAAATTAATATTTATATCAATTATACTGATTATATCTATATAATTTAGTAATATGGTATACTAATAAAAAGACTATTTTACAAAAGGAGCTAATCCAAAATGAAAAAATTTTTAATAATTATCCTCATCCCTTTATTTTTACTGACTGGTTGTGATTTTATTGAAACACCGGTTCGAGAAGAGAAAACTGATTCAAAAGAAAATATTGATATCGATAATAGTCAACTTAATGATGATACTAGCTATTTATATTACTACAATAATTTATCTACTAAAGAAAAGGAGATTTATACTAGTATTTATAACTGTCTAATTAACTATCAATCTAAAATTGAATTACCTTCAGCGGATTATGAACAAATAGTAAGTATTAACGAATATGTACTATACGATCATCCAGAAATATTTTATTTCAACTATTTTGAATTACAAAATCAAGTTGATGTCTGTTATTACAAACCAATTTATACCTATAATCAAGATGAAGTAACAGAACTAACAAAACAACTAGAAAATATTCGTAATCAATTTATTAGTTCATTGGATTCTAATAGTAGCGACTACGATAAATTAAAAGCTATTTATAATTATGTTATCGAAAAAAATACTTATGTTGATGGGGCTAAAGATAATCAATACATTACAAGTGCTTTAATATATGGTAATACTGTTTGTAGTGGTTATGTCAAAGCCATTCAATATTTATGTGAAGCTATTGATATTAATTCTGCCTATATTGTTGGTAAAGCTTTGAATGATAGTGATAATTCTAGTCATGCCTGGAACTTAATTGAACTTGATGGTGATTACTATTATCTTGATGCTACCTGGGGTGATTATGTTGATGAACAAAATGCTTTTACAATGTATTCATATTTTATGTTTGATTCTGATACAATGTTAAAACTTTATCAACCTACAAGTGATTATGAAAATACAATTAATGGTAAGTACTGCTATTTTGATTATGAAAATTACTATAATGAAAGTTATGATTTAAATCTATTGAAATCAATGGTAGGCAATTATCGTAGCAATGGTATTAATTGGATGGAATTTAAATTTAGTGATAGCTGCTATCAACAAGCAAAAACTAATTTAATTGATAACGAAGAAATGTTTGATTTATACAATCAATACGCTTCTGGTTCTTATTCTATTCAATATTTTTACTTAGATTCTTTAAATATTTTAATTTTTAAAATGCCTTAATGCTTCTCGACAACGGTCGTTATTTTAATTAAATTTTCGAGATTTTTTCACGAATTTTAACGAAAACTTTATTGTATTAAGGAACTATATTAGCTAGTTTTCTAAATCAAGAATTATCTGTTTCTAAACCCTTTTCTCTTTTAAACTGTATAAATATAATAAATTTTGTCACTAAAACGAAAGGGGAATACAAAGATGACAGACGTAAAAAAGTATACAGTGTACATTTTAGAAGAAAACAAAGATTTATTGAAAAATATTAAGGATAGCTTATTGGCCACTAATAATTTTACCGTTATTGGTAATAGTGATAGTGCTGTTAGCTGTTTAAATTATTTATCTAATAATACTTGCGATTTACTGATTATTGATTTAATGTTAAGTAATATTGATGGTATCGGTGTTTTAAACAAACTAAAAGAAATTAACAATCGTGCATATAATAAAGTAGTATGCATCACAAGTTTTACAAATCCTTTGATCTGTGAAACGTTAGAAAAATTAAGTGTTAGTTATTGCTTTAAGCAACCTTTTGATATTAATTATTTCATCTCTACTTTAAATTCAGTAATGAAAGTATCTTTAGAAGATATAAAAATGATGTCTCAAGATGAATCTGAAAAATATCAAAAAATTAAACTTGAAAATGAAATTACTGATATATTACATGAAGTAGGAATCCCTGCTCATATTAAAGGTTATATGTACTTAAGAACCGCTATTTTATCTACTTATTATAATATTGAACTATTAGGACAAGTTACAAAGGTATTATACCCAGATATTGCTCGCCAATACAGTACTACTGCTTCACGAGTTGAAAGAGCAATTCGGCATGCTATCGAAGTTGCATGGAATCGTGGTAATACTGATGCTATTGATGATATTTTCGGCTATACTGTCAGTGCTGCTAAATCTAAACCAACTAATTCTGAATTTATTGCTATGATTGCTGACAAATTGCGCTTAGAACACCAAACCAAAGCCGCAAGTCGTCATAGTTATTTATAAAATCTATAGTTATCTTTTTAGAAAGAATCAATGAGATGAAAGATCTCCATTGATTCTTTATTTTTATTGTCTAATTTCTAATAATAACTTATCTACAATCGTTGAGATAAACTCTGAATTACACGGACGATGATTGATTCTATAACCAAATACATCATCTAATTCATCTTGATCTCCATTTTCCCAAGTATTCTTAATTATATGCCGAATTGATTGTTCAACACGTGAAGCTGTTGTTCCATGTGCTCTAGCAATTCTGGGATATAACTCTCTAGTAATCTCACTTAAAAGATTAATATTTTCAATCACCATTGTAGTCCCGGTAACTAAATAATAAAAGCCTCTTAAATGACGTGGCATTCCCATTTTAATTAATATATCATGAACTCTTTTTTCATTATTTATTTTAGAACTATATTCGATCTTGTTAATTGTTGTTGCATTTACAATATTTTTTATAATTTCCATAAAATAATTATAATTTAATGGTTTTTTGAAATAATAATCAATTTTCAATTTTTCTAATTGATCAAATATCATTCCACTACTAAAATTACTTATACAAATAATATTTCGAAACGCATTATAATTAATTTCCTTAACTCTTTTAACAATTCCAAGTCCATCTATTTCCATTAATATCAAATCAACAATTAATAAGTCACAACTATTACTTGACAAATAATTTATACAATCGCTGCCACTATCAAAATCTGCTTTTAAAACATATTTTTCCCGTTCTTTAATCTTACCTATCAAATTTTTTCTTAATTCTTGATCTTCTGTCAATATTACTATAGTTATTTCACTGTCCATTTTAATTTTTCAATGTTATCCACATTTCTCCTCACTCTTTACTTTATCCCTGTTTTTTATCTCTTACTAAATTTCTAAAAATTTACATATTAGCAAAATTTTCTTCAATATCCCCATTATTTATTTTCCCCCTTTCTGGCTAACAAAAAAAGTATAACAAATTTTTGTGGTTTAGAATATAAAACTTATGTGTATAAAAAAAATTCACAATAATTTTATAAAAAAAGGACTCAAAATTTCTCTTGAATCCATAAACTTTATTTTATTATTTAAATAATGCACTACCAATTCTAACTAATGTTGCTCCACATTCCATGGCTTCATGATAATCATTTGACATTCCCATTGAAATCTCACTCATTGGAAATTCTGGATACTTGTTTTTCAAGTCATCAAATAATTCTTTAGTTTGTTTAAAATAAACACGTGTTTCTTCATGATTAATATTTGGTGCCATCATCATTAATCCTTTTACTTCTAAATGCGGACATTTTTTTAAATAATCAAATACTTCTTCAATTTCTTCAACTTCAAAACCGTGTTTACTTTCTTCTTTAGCAACATTGACCTGCACTAAAATTGGCATCTTTAATTCATGTTTACGAGCCTGCTTTTCAACTTCATCAATTAATGAATAACTTGCAATTGAATGAATTAAAGTAACTTTATCAATAATATATTTTACTTTATTTGTTTGCAAAGTCCCTATAAAATGAAATTCTCCATTACCATGGTAATGTTCATATTTTTCTAAAAAAGCCTGAACACGATTTTCACCAAAATACTTCACACCTAAAGCTTCTAGTTTTTCAATTTCATGATAATCAACATATTTTGTAGCTGCTACTAATTTAGCGCCTTTAACTTGCGCTAATATTTCTTTTACTGCTTCTTCATTTACTATCATTTATATCCCTCCATAGACAATATTTCCATCAATAATAGTTGCAAGAACTTTAATATCCTTTATTTTATTTACGTCTACTGATAGTATATCATTTTCTAGAATAACTAGATCACAAAATTTTCCAATTTCTATTGATCCTTTGATATTTTCTTCAAATGAAGCATATGCTCCATCAATAGTAAATGAATCAATTGCTTCCTCTCTAGTTAAAGACTGCTCTTTTAAATATGGTCCAGTCCCATCAATTGATGTTCTTGTTATTGCTAGTTGAATACCTTTTAAGATATCAGGTTTTTCAACCGGACAATCAGAACCATTAGAAATAGTAGTAATTTCTTTCAATGTTTTAAAATTATAAGAAGTTTTAGCAATCTCTGGCTTTACACGTTCATTAACAATATGATTATCATAATCCAAAAAAATACTTTGAATATATGCATGTAGATGCAATTGTTTTATTTTTAACAATTGATCTTGGCGAGTAATTTGACAATGAACAATACCATGACGATGATCTTGACGTGGATGGTTAGCTAAAGCATATTCATAAGCTTCAATTATCCAATCAAGAATTCCATCACCAATTGCATGAATAGCTATTTGCATTTGATTTTTATTTGCAAAATCAAACATTTCTTTAAATTCTTCTTTAGTATATACAGGAATTCCTTGAGTAGTAGGATCATCATAATATGGTTCACTTAAATATGCAGTCCGTCCACCAAGTGAACCATCACCAAGCATTTTTAATGGTCCAATCTTAAACATATTAGTTCCAACTCCAGTATGATATCCAGAATCAACGAATTCTTTTAATGTTACTATATTGGTAAATTGAGCTTGTTCATATACTCGCACTGTTAATTTATTTTCAGCATCTAACTGTTTTAATGCTTCTAGTGCATCATGATAATTATCTGTTGCACTTAAAAAATCATCACTTTGTACAGAAGTTATCCCATAAGAATTTAAACTTTTTTGAGCGATCATAATTGACTCTTTAATATCATCTACAGTTGGTTTGCCTATTGCATTATAGATTAAATTTAATGCATTTTCTTTAAAAATACCAGTTTCTAAATCATAACTGCCCCCTTCAACTTCTTGGTCATGGATATTTGCTAATTCAATTGCTTTACTATTAGCTACTAAAATATGTCCACAAGCTCTTGTAATTACAATTGGGTCTTCTTTACTAATTGAATCTAAATCTTTACGAGTTGGAAATCTTGAAACATCTTTAAAATAATCATGATTCCAGCCCCTCCCAACTAGCCATTTTCCTGGTAATAAATTACGCTGTAATTCTCCAAGAAGATCAGCTAATGAATCAGTATGATTTTCTAATAAAAGATTTCTTAAACTTTGTCCATAATTAACTAAATGCATATGTGAATCATTAAAACCAGGATAGACATATTTTTTCTTTAAATCAATACTATCACCATTATATTTTAATGCTTCATCATCATTACCAATAAAAATAATTTTGCCATGTTTTTCAACAAATGCTGTTGCCTTTTTATGACCATATAAATTTCCATTATAATAAATTTTCATTATAACCACACATTCCTTTCCGCCTGCGGCTGCAAGGCACACATCGTCATGAATAATTCCTTGCTTGTGCAGATCTTTTATTCTATATTCTTACTGAAGGAGTCTTATACTACA
>NZ_NFLA01000076.1:0-9028 GCF_002160675.1 Erysipelatoclostridium sp. An15 | reverse complement strand
CTGCTGTTTACCGGATATTTAAAAATCAAAGAGAAAGTATATGAAAATAATGAACTAGTAGAAGATACCTATAAACTGGTCATTCCCAATAAAGAAGTAAAAAAGATTTATGAAAATATCTTTATGAAATGGTTTGAAAGTTATCAAAGAGAAAGAAGAAATGAGTTTATAAACAATCTTCTTGATAATCAGGAAAAGAGAGCTCAGAAGACATTAAATCAGGTTTTAAAAAGTAGCATCAGCTACTATGATAATTATGAAAGTTTTTATCATGGATTTATGGTAGGATTTTTAAATGCCGATGGCTATGAGGTTAAATCAAATCGAGAAAGCGGAGAAGGGAGATTTGATTTAGCGGTATTGCCAATGGATATTGATGATCTAGCGATTATTATTGAATGCAAACATTCAAATAGTATTAAAGAGTTAAGGGAAGATAGCAAAGAAGCAAGTAATCAGATTATTGAAAAGCGATATATTGAAGGATTAGTTGATGAAGGATATGAAAATGTAATTGGCTATGGAATATCTTTTTATAAAAAACAATGTATAATTACAAAAGCATAAATGGCTATAAAAAGTGATTAATAGCCAAAGTATTAAGCAGTATACATTTAAATATACTGCTTTTTAATTATTTATATAGTTTTTTGTCAACTTGATAAATTGTTTGAATAGCATTTTTTACTTCTGTTTCAAAATCAAAATCACCTTTTTTTATACACCACATCATTTCAAATCCGGTAAAAGCATAGCTTAGGGTTTTATATAAATCATAGGGATTACGTTTGTTTAAAAATTGATCTGCTTCTTGTCCTTTTTTTGTTATTGCAATACAGATTGCTGAAAAATCATCTCTAAAATCAAAACTTCCTTGATCATTATCAAGATTTATTTTAAACATCTGGCCAATAATATCAAAGCCAATATCTTGGCTTTGTTTAACTAAAGAAAGAAAACAAAGTAATAGTTGTTCATAATAGTTATTAGCTAATATTAGTTGGGGAACATTACTAGAAATTTCTTTAGTTATATCATCATATAAATGAATGATAGTATCTTCTTTATTTTTAAAGTATTTGTAAAAAGTTGGTTTTGTAATGTTAGTTTTTTTACAAATATCCTGGATTGTAACGTTATTAAAACCTTTTTCTTGATAAAGTTTATATGTTTGTTTTAAAATTTTATCTTTTGTTGTCATAAAATCACCTAAACATATTATAAATGATTTTGAAGATATGTAAAATGTTTATTTTGTAACCCTTTACATTTACTGTGGTAAATGATATACTTTACTCAAGTAAAGTAATTAAATGGAGGAAAACGGCTATGAAAAATGTGTTATTTGACAAAACTTATATTGGAAAAATGAAGTTGAAAAATCGTGTATTTATGTCACCAATGGGGACAACTGGTGAAGCGGATGGTGCATATAATATTGATGCCATCAATTATTTTATGGAAAGAGCAAAAGGGGGAGCTGGTTTAATTATTACTGGTGCTAATGTTGTTTCTACAAAATATGAACCACGTCCTTGTACAGAATTATCAGATTTTCATCATGTAGAAAGATTAAATATGTTAATTGATCGTTGTCATCATTATGGCGCTAAAGTATGTGTTCAATTGTCACCAGGATTAGGTAGACAACAATTTACTGATCCTTTTACACCACCTTATAGTGCTGGTAGCGTTGGGTCTTTCTGGTTTCCTGATTTAATTTGTAAACCATTTACTAAAGAAGATATTCAATACTTAGTTGGAAAAGTTGGATATTCTGCATCACTTGCAGTTATGGCTGGTGCTGATGCGGTTGAATTACATGCTTATGGTGGGTATCTATTGGATCAATTCCAATCAAAACAATGGAATAATAGAACTGATGAATATGGTGGTTCTTTAGAAAATAGAATGCGTTTTACATTAGAATGTATTGAAGCAATTAAAAAGAATATTCCTGATACAGTACCACTAT
The DNA here is from genome assembly GCF_002160675.1 of Erysipelatoclostridium sp. An15. Taxonomy (NCBI): domain Bacteria; kingdom Bacillati; phylum Bacillota; class Erysipelotrichia; order Erysipelotrichales; family Coprobacillaceae; genus Thomasclavelia; species Erysipelatoclostridium sp. An15. The sequence continues at coordinate 7,053 of NZ_NFLA01000076.1, read as the reverse complement.
TAGTTAAATTTACTCCTGATCAAAGAGTAGAAGGATTTAGAGATTTAAGCGAAGGTATCGAAATGGCTAAAATATTAGAAAAAGCTGGTGTAGATGCTTTGCATGTTGATACTGGATGTTATGAAGAATGGTATCAGGCAATTACGACAGTTTATTCAAAACCTGGACATAAATTAGATGTTCAAAAAGCTATTAAAGATGTTGTCAGTGTACCAGTATTAGGTGATGGAAAATTATTTGACCCTAAATTAGCTGAAAAAGTAGTTAATGATGGTATTCTTGATTATGTTGGTTTAGGACATGAAATGCTTGCTGATCCACACTGGGTAAATAAAGTTAAGAAAAATCAACTTGAAGATATCACTCCATGTGTTGGATGTAATGAATGTCTTTTATCTGGATTTAGCGGAAAACATTATTACTGTGCAGTAAATCCAACTTGCTATGCTGAAAAAGAATATGCTTTACCAGCAGATACTGGATTAAAACGAAAAGTATTAATTATTGGTGGTGGACCTGCAGGAATGGAGGCAGCAATTACTGCTAAAAGACGTGGCTTTGAAGTTGATCTTTGGGAAAAAGCTGATAAATTAGGTGGAACATTATGGCCTGCTGGTGGACCTGATTTTAAAGCTGATGTATTAAAATTAATTACTTATCTAGAAACACAATGTCATAAGTTAGGTGTTAATATTTCTTTAAATAAAGCGGCTACTAAAGATAATATTAAAGGGTTAGATTATGATCGAATTATTTTAGCTACTGGTGCTAATCCAGCAATGCCTCCTATTGAAGGAATAGAAAAAACAGTATTAGCGACTGATTATTTAACTCATCAAGTAACAACAGGTGATAATGTAGTTATTATTGGTGCTGGTTTAGCTGGTAGTGAAGCAGCTTGCGACTTAGCTGGTCAAGGTAAAAATACTGTTTTGATTGAAATGTTGCCAGATATTTTAGCTTTAGCTAATCATTGTTTAAATAATGATCAGCATTTGCGCAATATGATTAAAGATCGTGGTGTAAATGTTGTAACAGGAGCAAAAGTTACTAAAATAACTGATGATAGTATCACATATGAAAAAGACGGTGAAGTTCATACAGTTAGCTGTGATACTGTTTTAAATGCAGCTGGATTTAAACCTAATAATCAATTAGAAGATTTATTAGAAGAAGAGTATGATGATAAAGTTGTTGTAATTGGTGATGCCGTTGCACCAAGAAAGATCTTAACAGCAATTCATGAAGGATATCATGCAATTAGAGTAATGGAATAAAAAAATAATGGAAAAGATAGCTAATGATGCTATCTTTTTTTGTTAAATAATAATTATATTGTATTAATGATTTATAATAAGTCATTAACTTTAAGTCAGTGACTTATTATACTGAAATAAAGATAAAAGAAAGGGGGTTCGTTTTGGCGATGGGTAAAAGACAAATTGCTGCTATGCAAACACGGCTTAAAGTAATTGTGGCAGCTAAAAGATTGATTGAAAAAAATGGCTTTAAAAATGTTACTATTGACGATATAACTAAAGAAGCCAAAGTAGCAAAGGGGACTTTCTATACTTATTTTAAACGTAAAGAAGATGTTGTTAGTGAGATTGCTAAATCTAATTATAATGAAATTTATAAAAGATCGGTGGAATTAGATGGAGATATAGGCGATCGAATTACTTCTTTTCTAATTGGATCGATGGAATATATTGAACAAACTGGTCTTAAAATTTGTCAACAATGGATAAAGACTGTAGTAGAACCAGAAGATCAAGGAGGAAAAGAAAAGTTACTTTACGACTATAATATCATAAGTGATTTATTGAATCAGGCTATTGATGCTGGTGAACTTTCAAAAGAAACACCAGTAAAACAGCTATCTGATGCGATTGTGTCACAGTATTATGGTATTGTTTTGACTTGGGGAATTTTAAATGGGGCTAGTGCGCCAGTAGAGTTACTTAAAAAGTATTGTCAAGGACAGCTTCGAGATTCTTTATCACACTATCAAATCTAAAGATTAACAATATTTTATGATAATTAGATTAATGGGAGTAAAAGATGGAAGGAGTGTTAATAAAAAGATGAAAAGAAAAGCTTTTAAAGTAGTTATCTTGTATATAGTATTATGTATGGTAAGTGGTTGTGGATCAATTAATGAAAGTAATGAATCAAATACTAGTGAGGTTAATGATATGGAAAGTGGAACTATTCCAACTGAACTTGAATATATACCAGAAAATTATGAAACACCTGCAAAACAGCAAGGAACATTAAATAAGCTAACATATGAAACTTGGGAATCTTTTAGCTATGAAGATCATAGTCAGCCGCTAGAAAAAAATGCATGGGTATATTTACCCTATGGATATTCAAATGATCAAAAATATAACATATTTTATCTTAGCCACGGTGGCTGGAGCAATGAAACTACGATAATGGGAACTGCTCAAAATCCTAGTTCATTTAAAAATGTAGTAGATCACGCTATAGAAGATGGCAAAATGCAGCCGATGATCCTTGTTTTTCCAACTTATAACAATACTAGTGAAAATGATAGTAGTGATTATAGTTTAGCATTACAGCTAACTGATCAGTTTCATAATGAATTAGTTAATGATCTAATACCGGCAGTAGAAAGTCAATATAGTACTTATGCTACTGAAACAACACCAGAAGGATTAAAAGCTAGTCGTGATCATAGAGGGTTTGGCGGCTTTTCAATGGTTTCAGTTAATACTTGGTGTACTCTTCGTTATTGTTTAGATTATTTCCGTTATTTTATGCCAATGAGTGGCAGCTATACTTCAGATGGTGATTATATGGCTGATCTAGTAAGCAACCAAGGTTATGGTCCTGAAGATTTCTTTATTTTTGCAGCATCTGGTACTGATGATTTTGCTTATAATTCTTTTAAAAATCAAATTAATGCAATGACTGATGGATCAAATGATATTTTTCGTCTGGCAACTTCAAAAGCAGATGGAAATGTAGTATTTTTACAACGAGAAGGCTATAGTCATGATGCTACTGCAAGTAATGAATATACTTATAATGGTCTATGTTTTTTCTGGAATAGATAAGTTATTATTTAATTGATATTGTAAATGCTGTATCAGTAACTTTTTAATGAAAAGTTATGGATGATATGGCATTTTTATTATGATAGATTTTAAAATATCGATAGATAAGATATAATAAAATATATTATTGGATAAGGAGAATTCTATGGAATTAATTATTGAACACTTACAAAAAAGTTTTGAAAAAAAAGAAGTATTAAAAGACATTAATTATACATTTAAATCGGGGAAAATATATGGATTATTAGGTCGAAATGGAGCTGGTAAGACAACATTATTTAATTGTCTTAATCAAGATATAATAATGGATAATGGAACTGTACTATTAAAAGAAAATGATAATCAAAGACGTCTTGAAATCGAAGATATTGGATATGTACTTTCAACACCTGCTGTTCCTGAGTTTTTAACTGCTCGTGAGTTTTTAAAATTCTTTTTAGAAATTAATGAAAAACAAATTGTTAATTTAAAAACTATTGATGAGTATTTTGATTATATTAATATAAAAAAAGAAGATCGTGATCGCTTATTAAAAGATTTTTCTCATGGGATGAAAAATAAAATGCAAATGTTGATTAATATTATTTTAAAACCTAATGTTTTACTTTTAGATGAGCCGCTTACTTCATTAGATGTTGTGGTTGCTGAGGAAATGAAAAATGTTTTACGTCATTTAAAAGAAGATTGTATTTTGATTTTATCTACTCATATTATGGAATTAGCATTGGATTTATGTGATGAAATCGTCATTTTAAATCATGGTAAATTACAAGAGGTATCCAAAGATCAATTAGATAATGATGAATTTAAAGATAAGATTTTAGCAATGCTAAGGGAGGAAGATCATGATTAAAACATTTTGGATTGCTTTTAGATTGCAAATTACTTATCGGGTCAATACAATTATCTATTCCTTAAAACAATTACCATTAATAAAAAGAATTCTACCTGTTTCATTATATGCAAGTAAGAGTTTAAAAGCTATTGCTAGTGTTATTTCATTATTATGGGAGATTATTACAATATTTTTATATAAAGGATTATATCTTGGATTATTTTTTATCATACCGATTTTATTTAGTAATATAGATAGTAGTTTACAGCCGGCATTTTTTCTAAATATATTATTGTTTTTAACTATAGCGGGAGCTGTTAGTAATAATCGTCTTTTTGAACCAGGACGTGATAAGTATTATAGTATTATTTTAATGCGTATGAATGCTGCTAAATATACAATTACTAATTATTTGTATGAATTATTAAAAATTATAATTGGTTTTTTAGGATTTTTAATTTATGCTAATATTACTTTTGGGTTACCACTGTATTTTTGCTTATTAGTACCTCTAGCTGTTTGTGGTGCTAAAATTATTTCTAGTTGTTATTCACTTTATCAGTATAAAACAAAAGGAAAAATTCGTAACGAAAATAGTCCGGTTAAAGCAGTCTGGTCAATAATTGCAATTTGCTATTTATTAGCATATTTACCTTTTATTACCGGTTTGGCTTTACCGATATTTATAAGTATTGTTATATTGGCTATTATGTCTTTAGGAATTATTGGGTTTATTTATATCTATAATTTTTCTTTATACCGGCCAATGTATCAGGTCTTATTAGGACAAAAATTTTCAAATATTAATACTTCAATAAAAGAAATTACTAATAGTAGCTATTTAGATTCTATTAGTAATGATGTATCAATTACTAGTAAGAAAAAAGGATATGCTTATTTTAATGAGTTATTTGTAAAACGTCATCAAAAATTATTATGGCGCAGTGCTAAAAGAATCACTATTTTTACATTGGGTTTATTAATTGCAGCGATCATAGCATTACTTTCTTTTCCTAAAGTACACTATGAAATTAATAGCTCATTATTAAATTTTTTACCATATTTTGTATTTATTATTTATTCTTTTAATTCTGGAAAATCAGTTGTTCAAGCAATGTTTCGAAATTGTGATCATAGTATGCTGACATATTCATTTTATCGTCGTAAAGATGTTATTATTTCTTTATTTTATTTGCGTTTACGAGATATCATCATTATTAATTTAATGCCAGCATCGGTTATAGCAATCGGGCTTCCGCTTTTAATATATATAACTGACAAAAATACTAATCCATGGATTTATCCAATCGTTTTTATTTGTATTATTGCAACAAGTATTTTCTTTTCAATTCATTATCTGACTTGTTATTATCTTTTACAACCGTATAATAGTATGACAGAAACTAAGAGTAGTACTTATAGCATTGTTATGTCAATAACTTATTTGGTTTGTTTTGCCTTTATTTATTTAAAAATGAATGCTTTTGTATTTGGCCTTATCATGATTACTTTTTGTATTGTCTATATAATTATTGCTAGTATATTAGTCTATCGTTATGCCTCAAAAACATTTCGGCTTCGTCAATAATAATTTAAAACGACGTTTCAATCTTTTTTGCTATATAAAACAAGATTGATTTGTAATTAAGATTATCTTATAAAATAGGATAATCTTTTTTTTTGTAAATATTATTTACAAAATTATGTTAATATAACTTATTTTTTATGAATATGATTTTAAAGTACTTAGATACTATTTTGATAGCTATTTGTTTTTGTTATTCTTTTTTCAAGGAGGAACAAAGACATGGATGGTTTATTAAAAAGAGTAGAGAAAAGAAGTTTACTTAAGTGTTATAAAAATAGTTATTTAAGTTATTTTTTGATGTATAACTTTTATTATTTATCATGGGCATTATTTAGTGCTCTTATTTCAGTGTATTTAATGGATCGGGGTTTTAAAGCCAGCGATGTTTCTTTAGTGGTATCAGCTTCATTTTTAACTTCGATGATAACACAACCAATTATTGGAAAATGGAATGATGAATTTGATATTAAGAAAGTTAATGCTATTTTATTTGTTATTGTAGCTATAGGTGGTATTGTATTTATGGTATCTAATAGCTTGTTTATGATTGCTGTTAGTTATAGTGTTGTATTAATGATGATCAATGGTGTTAACCCAGTAATGGAAAAAATTGCGACAGCTTCACCATATCAATATGGAAAAATTAGAATTTGGGGAACAATTGGTTATGCTTTAGGTTCTCAATTTGCAGGAATATTATATGATTTAGTAGCACCACAAGCTATTTTTATTGTTTTTGTTTTAACAATGATTTTATGTATAATTGGGCTGGTTGGGACTGAGCCGGATATAAAAAAAGAAGCTGCTAACGAAAATGAAAAAGTAAAGACAATGACGCTTTTTAAAAATAAAAAGTTTGTTTATTATTTAGCTATATGTGCAATTTTTTATGGTATTACTAATATGTCTAATACCTTTGTTCCTTCAATGCTGACGGATAAAGGATTAGATGTTGATGTTACATCGACTATTTTATCAATTGCAGTATTTTGTGAAGCACCTTTAGTTTTATTTTCTAATCGTTTTATGGATAAAATTGCAAATAAAACTTTATTAATTATTTCTATTAGTATGGTTTGTTTACAATGTGCGGTATATGGTTTTGATTTACCATTGATCTTTATTTTGTTGATAACATTTTTAGCTAAACATCCTTCAGGAATGTTGTATATTATGATAAATCTAAAAGTTATTAATACTTTAATTGATGAAAATCAGCAAATTACTGCTTTGGCATATGTAGCAACATTGAAGAATTTAGTAGCTATTATTTTTCAAAATGTTGCTGGTAATATCTTAGATGTAACTACATATTCTAATCTTTATCTAATTTGTTTTGGGTGGATGTTAGTTGCTTTGATTTTAGTTATTTTCTTTAAAATAAGTAGTGGTAACGATAAAAAATTATTTAATTAGGGCTAAAGAATATTTTGGTAATTAGAAAAAATAAAAGAAAAAACCTCTTTTGTAAATGTATATAAATAACAAAGGAGGTTTTTTATGAAAGAAACAGATAAAAAGATTTATGATTTTAAAAGTGATGTTCT
>NZ_NFLA01000075.1:0-9195 GCF_002160675.1 Erysipelatoclostridium sp. An15 | reverse complement strand
GTCAAGGAGAATATCAAGGATATGCCGACACAGACCGCCTATGCCCTGCACTCCGCTAAGGAAAAGGCAAAGGAAAATGTGTCCGACTTCAAGCGTGGCATTGTGCAGGGACAGGAAACTAGACAGAGCCAGCGTGCCGATAAGCGTGAGCAACACAGACAGAATATCGCTGACAAGCGTATAGAACTTCAAAAGGCACAGGAAGCAAAGCAGTCTGGCAAAGCGACGGACGGATCAGCGACAACAGGAGCTACCCGTCCCCATGACAGACCTGTGACTGCTTCTCCTGCGTCAAAGACAGATACAGGAAAAGCACAGGAAATCAAGCGTCCTGTCACTACGGACAAGGTACATACCGAGCCGACGAAAGCACAACCTGTCAAGGAGCGTCCGCTTGCTTCAAAATCTGCTGAACCTGTATTGCAGAAACACGGAACAAGGCTCAATGGTGTAGAGCTGAACCAGCAGACCACCAGAAAAGAGCGAACCATCAAGAAAGCGACCCTAAACATGACAGGAAAGAAAGGACATAAGAAATGAAGCTAAGACATATCGCCCTTATCGGCAGTCTGTTTCCCTTTCTTCTTGCGATAGTGCTTTTCTTTGGTGTGCTTATCAGTGCCGAGGACGACGACGGGGGCGGTGGTTCTTCCTCATGGGTAACGGGCATGAACCTGTCCGCAGAGGTCTTGAAACATCAGCCTATGGTAGAGAAATACGCTAAAGAGTACGGCATATCCGAGTACGTCCCCTATCTGCTGGCAATCATACAGGTGGAAAGTGGCGGGACAGCCGAGGACGTTATGCAGAGTTCCGAGAGCATGGGCTTACCGCCTAATTCCCTTGATACGGAAAGTTCAATCAAGCAGGGGTGCAAATATTTTGCGTCCCTGCTTTCTTCAGCAGAAAATCAAGGCATAGAGGATATAAACGTGGTGATACAGTCCTATAACTATGGCGGTGGCTATATCGGCTATGTGGCTTCCAATGGGAAAAAGCACAGCTTCACGCTGGCAGAGAATTTCGCCCGTGACAAGTCTGGCGGGAAGAAAGTCACCTACACGAACCCTATTGCTGTCGCCCGCAACGGTGGCTGGCGATATGCCTACGGGAATATGTTCTATGTAGAGATAGTCAACCAATATTTAACGATTACAAAATTCGATAATGCGACCGTTCAAAAAATCATGGACGAAGCACTGAAATATCAAGGCTGGGACTATGTGTACGGCGGGAGCAATCCTAACACTTCTTTTGACTGTTCGGGACTGGTTCAATGGTGCTATGGAAAGGCTGGTATCAGTCTGCCGAGAACGGCACAGGCACAGTATGACGCTACCCAGCATATCCCGCTTTCACAGGCACAGGCTGGGGATTTGGTGTTCTTCCACAGTACCTACAATGCGGGAACGTATGTAACGCACGTCGGTATCTATGTAGGAAACAATCAGATGTACCACGCTGGCGACCCGATAGGCTACACCGACCTTACAAGCTCCTACTGGCAACAGCACCTTATCGGGGCTGGCAGAATTAAGCAATAGAAAGAAAGGAATGGAAATATCATGTTCAAGAAGAAAGAAAAACCGATAAAGGAAAAGAAAGTCCGCACTATGAAAGTGGGGACGCATAAGAAATCCGTCATTGCCCTCTGGGTGGTGCTTATCGCAAGCGTGAGCTTTGGTGTGTATAAGAACTTTACCGCTATCGACCAGCACACCACGCATGAGATAGAAACCATACAGCTCCGCTTGAATGACACCAACGGGATAGAAAATTTCGTGAAGAATTTCTGTAAATCCTACTACACATGGTGCAACAGCAAGGAAGCAATCGAAGCAAGGACACAGGCTATCAGTGCCTATCTGACACAGGAATTGCAGGATTTGAATGTTGATACGGTAAGGACGGATATACCGACCAGCTCCACGGTCACGGATGTACTTATCTGGGACGTGGAACAGTTTGGGGAGAACGCTTTTTCTGTTACCTACGAAGTAGATCAGCAGATAAAAGAGGGCGACCAGACAAGGAACGTATCAGAAACCTATACCGTGACCGTTCATGTGGACGCCGACGGGGATATGGTTATCATACAGAACCCTACCCTTGCCCCCGCTATGGAAAAATCCAGCTATGAACCAAAGGCACAGGAAGCAGACAACAGCGTGGACGCTGATACGGTAAATGACGCTACGGCGTTTCTGGAAACATTCTTTAAGCTGTACCCGACCGCAACGGATAAGGAGCTTGCCTACTATGTAGAGGGAAACGCTCTTGAACCGATAAACGGGGACTATCTCTTTTCCGAGCTAGTAAACCCAGTATTTACAAAGGACGGAGATAATGTGAATGTCAAGGTATCTGTGAAGTTCATTGATAACCAGACAAAGGCAACACAGGTATCACAGTATGAGTTGACGCTTCATAAGGATAGTAACTGGAAGATAATAGAGTAAAACCAGTACTTGTTTTTTTATTGTTCGAGTTGTATAATAAGTAGGAAATGTTATACGATTTTAGAGAGGAGCGAGTTCATGTCTGATGAAAACAAAAAAACAAAGAATGATAAATTTGTCGGCTCTGTGAAAGTAGGTCCAAAGGGACAGATTGTTATACCCAAAGAAGCAAGAGAAATGCTAAATATCAGTACAGGTGATACTTTGGTCTTATTAGCAGACGCAAAACAAGGTATCGCTGTTCAAAAATATGAGGTTTACAAAGATTTTTTTGAACAAGTGTTTAACTCTGGGCAATCACCTACGAAGTCAGAATAAATTAAATTATTAAGACGGTGCTTTTATGGCACCGTCTTTTTTATAACTTTTAGCAAAAAGTAGGAAAAGTAATACTTTTCTATTGACGTTTTACTCTGCTGGTGTTAATATTGGTATAACAAGTAATACTTGTTATACCAAAAGGAGGAGATATAGTGAATAGAGATGTTACAGAACACTATTCCCACAATGGACGATATTTAGGCACCTTAAAAGTGGGAACAAAAGGACAAATTCTTATTCCAAAAGAGGTAAGGGATTTCTTTGGTATTCATATCGGCGAGCTATTAGTGTTACTTGCTGATAAAGACAAAGGAATTGCCTTACAGAAAATGGACGGTTGTAACGAAGCGTTTCAAATGGCATTTCAAAAGGAGGACAAAGAATGAATGCAATAGAAATTAGAGATTTAACAAAGCGATATGGAAATTTAACAGCAGTTAATTCTCTTTCGCTTAATATCAAACAAGGAGAATTTTTCGCAATGCTTGGTTCAAATGGTGCAGGAAAAACAACAACTATTAAAATGTTGAGCTGTCTGACAGAGCCAACAAGTGGTGATGCCCTTATGTTAGGAAACAGTTTGAGAAAACAGGCAGATAAAGTAAAAGATATTATCAACCTTTCTCCACAGGAAACAGCCGTTGCACCAAAGCTGACAGTTAAAGAAAATCTGATGATGATTGCCCGCTTACATGGTAGTTCTAAACAGGAAGCAAGGGAAAAAGCCGACAAAATCATGGAAACTTTTGAACTAACTGACCGAAAAAATGACAGAGCAAAACAGTTATCGGGTGGCTGGCAGAGAAAATTAAGTATCGCAATGGCTTTGATAAGTAATCCTAAAATTCTTTTCCTTGATGAACCGACAATCGGGCTTGACGTAAGAGCAAGACGAGAATTATGGGGAACAATGGAAAAATTGAAAGGAAAATTAACTTTGATTTTAACAACACATTATCTTGAAGAAGCAGAGGAATTAGCTGACCGTATCTGTATTATGGATAAGGGTGTTGTGCAGGTTCTTGGTACGGCTGATGAAATTATCAAGGTATCTGGTGCTAGAAATTTTGAAGAAGCATTTTTGATGTATACAGAAAGGGGTACTGAATTATGAGATTTACTATTTTTACAGGACGTAATTTTAAAGAAATTGTGCGAGATCCCATGAGTATTCTCATGTGTCTCGGATTTCCTGTTTTGCTGATTATTGCGTTAGCTTTGATGAAAGAAAGTATCGGTGGAATGGCTGATGTATTTGAAGTCCAAAATTTTGCACCGAGTATGACGATTTTAGGAATGGCGTTTCTAAGTACCTTTGTAGGTACGTTGATGTCCACCGATAGGAATAGTTCTTTCCTAACCCGATTATTTGCGTCACCTATGAAGGGAATTGATTACATCTTAGGATATTCTATACCTATAATTCCGCTTGCAATTTTACAGGCTGTTTGCTGTTTTGGTGTAGCTCTGTTCTTCGGATTAGAATTAAATATAAATATTTTTATAGCTATTTTGACCTTAATTCCAGTGGCGATATTATTTATCAGTTTTGGCTTATTTATTGGTAGTGTACTTTCAACAAATAATGCGGTCAATGGATTTGGAACAATCTTAGTGAATGCAACAGTGTTTTTAAGTGGTGCTGTCTTATCATTGGATATGATTGGTGGTACATTCAAAACGGTCTGCGATTTACTACCATTCAGTCATGCAGTAAATGCGGTAAATTATGCAATAAACGGTAATTTTTCAGATATACCATTACAGCTTGTATGGGTTTTAGGATACGCTCTGGTACTTATCATTCCGTCTGTTATTATCTTTAAACGCAGAATGAAAGGCTAATAATGATTAAGGTATTCTCTCTTACAAATTTAAACGTTGAATATATTACAGATTATCAAGGGTTAGCGATTTTTCAACAGATACAGAATTATTTACTCCCGATAAATAACGGCTCTTTAGAGAATATTGCAATTTTAGATATGGACGCTGATAAAGATATTATTTTAAGTGAACTACAAGAATGTGCAATCTTTCATAGGATAGCTTTATCCTCTTGCTGGACATTAGACAAAGTTATCATTGCATTAGAATGTAATTGCCTAGCTTTTTTGGAAAATGGTAACTTGACTTCAATTAACGATACTATCAATTTAGTAACAAGGCATAAAGTTAGCGTATTTGATAAATCTGTTATAGCGATTATAAATTCTTTTCTAATCTAATCGGTAATGAGGTGACAAAATGATTGGTCTTAAAAAACGAGATATGAGAACTATTTTAAAAGCTGGGGCAAAAGCCAGAGGATTGTCGCTACCAGAGTTTAGGGCTGAAATACAGGAGAATATTGACAACTCTATGAATAGTCAAGACCCAGTGGTACAGAAACGATTTAAAAAGTATTTTGGTAATAAGATACCTACACCAGAAGAATACATTTACACAATTACAAAGAAAACTAAGATTTAGGTGCTTATCCTGCTTCCTGCAAAGCAGATCAGCAGGATAGCTTATGCGAGGAAAAAGAAAACGAGAAGCCTATTTGCTTCCCGTCCCCTTGTATTTCATGATACCGTCGATTGTTCCTTGAATGATTTTGAGTTCTTCATCTGTCAGTTCATCAAGCGATACGTCTATCTGCCTGCGGATTGTAGATTTTTCCGCTTTCTCCTGCGGATAGAAGTATTCATCAACAGAGATATGGAACATTGTCACTAAATCATGAAATAACTGGAAGCTGGGGTGTTTCCCTATATTCTCAATATCTGCGATATGACGTTCTCCGTAAAAGACCTTATCGCCTAAATCATTACGGGAAAGCCCAGCTTTTTCTCTCGCTTCTCTGATTGCCAGTCCTAACGGACGGAAATCAAAGCTGTGCGTGTCTTTCTTTTTCCTCATTTCAAATCACCTGTCATGAGTTTATACTTCATGGCACATGATTAGAATGTGTTAAAAGCGCATATATTATGCGTTAGTAATTCGTATCAATATTACCTTGACGGTAAATAAAAAAAACCGTTCTAAGGTAATATCTTTTTCCATGTCTTTCAATCTGATTAGGACGGTTTTGGATAACCAGAGCTGTCCTTTTCTTCTGCACTCACGGCACAGCTCTGGATAAGGGGGGTGTGCTATGATTGCGTATCAGCGAACACGCCAGTATTCACAACTGAATAACCGCCTTACAATGGTTATCCAGTCAGCACACCCTAAACATGAGTTAAAAATTCATATCGCAAACATAGCAAAAACAGTCTGTTGGTACATTCATGTGCTGATTGACTGTTTTTGTTATTTATGAGAAGTTCAATATTTTTTTGAATTTCTTTCTTATACAGGTTAGCAAATCACCCACTCCTGTACCGATGTGGGGCGGAAAGAGGGATAGATACCTTTTACGTCTGGACAGAGAGGGGGTGAGATGATGAAACCGTCTGACTTCCAAAAGACAATCCAGTGTCAGTTTGACTGTAAGCTCAAACGTACTGTTAAGGGCGTTATCTGGAATTATAAAAAGGAATTAAAACGTCGTAAAGATAAAGAAATTCCTTTCTGTGAACTTCCAGAAATCGTTGTTGAAAAGCTGGCTGTATGGGACGAGTACATGAGTGACTATACCGTGTTTGAAGTATGCGGCGTTGAAATCCGAGTGCTTGATGAAGAACTTTCAGAAGCGTTAAAGCAATTATCGGAACGCAACCGTGAAAATCTTCTGATGTACTACTTTCTGGAAATGAGCGATACAGAAATTGCAAAAGCACAGAAAATTTCCAGAGCAGGAGTTTTTAAAAACCGTTACAGAGCTTTACAAAATTTGAAGAAAACACTGACAAAGGAGCGTGAATAAAACATGAAAAAAGGGTACAAACTTCCACCCTATCGACTTATTTCATCTGCTGTGGACGGAAATGAACAGTCTATTGAAAGAATACTGGCATTTTATGACCCGTACATATCAAAATGCTGTTTGCGTCCTCTATATGATGAATACGGTAATGTTTATATCGTAGTAGATATGGAGCTTAAAGGGCGTATCAGAGAAGCTATTATCAAAATGATTTTAGACTTCGATATCGGTACTGTTCCAACAGAAGAATAAAGCAATTATGGCAGGGCATGATTTGTTGAAATCCCCTCTTTCCTGTCCTGCCCTCTGCTTTTACACATGAGAGCCTATGGCTTTCGCCACTGTTCTTTGACAAGTGAATAAAGCAGACAGATACGTTTGTGATACAGCGAGCCACGGGGACTGTACGCCACGACCTTTTCCATAAGGGGAAGCGAGCGACCCATGCAGTGATCCGAGAGCGACCGTTGGAAAAGTCGTTTTGCCACGACCTGTATTCACAGGATAATGATACACCCGCATGGTGCGGTTCTGCCCACAGGAATGGGAATGGCTGAAATGCCAGTGGAGCTTTCCAAAGCCGTCTGTCTGCTTCCATAAGACACACAGTAAAGGGGGTGCATACTTATGAACAATACTGATGTGCCTATCTGGGAGAAGTACACGCTGACGATTGAGGAAGCGTCAAAATACTTCCGTATCGGGGAAAAGAAATTGCGTAAGCTGGCAGAGGAAAATCTCGACGCTGGCTGGGTGATTGTCAACGGAAACCGTGTACAGATTAAGCGAAAACAGTTTGAAAAAATCATTGATACATTGGACGAAATCTAATGTCAGCGAGCCGTAGGTATGGTATAATAAAGTATAGCGTATCAACGGCTCATTCCTTGACGGAAAGGAGCTTCGCACTATGTCTAATGTAAAGAGAAAAGACAGCAAGGGACGCAATTTACGACTTGGAGAGAGCCAGAGAAAAGACGGAAGATACGTTTACAAATATACCGATATATACGGGAAACCACAGTTTAAGTATGCTTGGAAACTTGTTCCGACAGACAAGACACCCGCTGGGAAACATGAAGATTTGTCGTTGAGAGAAAAAGAAAAGCAGATTAAGAAAGACCTTGCCGACGGTATCAATACCATAGGCGGGAAAATGACAGTCTGCCAGCTCTACGCAAAGAAGAACAGCCAGAGAAAGAATGTGAAACGCAACACAGAAAAAGGTCGCCAGTATCTTATGAAAATTCTGGAAAACGACCCTCTGGGTGCAAGGAGCATTGATACGGTGAAGCTATCGGACGGTAAGGAATGGGCTATGCGAATGTATGAGAATGGCTTTTCCTACAAGACGATTAGCAATTACAAGCGTTCACTGAAAGCGTCATTCTATATGGCGATTGAGGACGACTGTATCAGAAAAAATCCTTTCAGCTTCAAATTGAGTGATGTTCTGGAAGATAATTCAGAGCCTAAAGTTATTCTCACGCCAGAGCAGGAAGAAAAAATGCTTGCCTTTATGGAACAGGACAAGACGTACAGCAAGTATTATGATGAAGTGGTTATTCTTCTGGAAACGGGGCTTCGTATCTCTGAATTTTGCGGTCTGACAGTCCATATAGATATGGCAAACCGTATCATCAATGTAGACCACCAGCTATTGAAAGATACTGAAATCGGCTACTACATTGAAACACCTAAGACCAAAAAAGGAGAACGCCAGCTTCCAATGACAGAAAGAGCCTATCAAGCCTTTAAGCGAGTGTTACAGAACAGAGGAAAGGCAGAGCCTATCGTTATCAATGGTTACAGCAATTTCCTGTTCCTAAACCAAAAGGGCTTCCCTAAAGTGGCTGGCAACTACGAAAGTATGTTGCGTGGGCTTGTGAAGAAATACAACAAGACACATAAAGACCAGCTACCAAACATCACACCGCACTCATTCAGACATACCTACTGCACGAACATGGCAAACAAAGGAATGAACCCGAACACCCTGCAATACATCATGGGACATTCAAACATCACCATGACATTAGGGTACTACGCACACGGTACTTTCAATTCAGCAAAAGCAGAAATTGAAAGACTGGCTCTTGCTTCTTAAATCGGTGATTGTACTACTCATTTACTACTTTTGGTTGCATTTTCATGCTGGTAAATGCCAGCTTATGCAGAGTATCTTCCAAAAGGAAAATGCCGATAAAGCCCTAAAATACAGGCTATACCGACATTTACCAGCTTATGAAAAGATAATCAGAAATTTAGTGAGTTTTTATAATAAAGTTCATGTTCTTCTTTTATATTAAATTTATTATTAGTAATAGGATGTTTTTCAATGATTTTTCCGTTATAATATATAAGAAGTTCTTTGTTTTGAACTGCTAATCCAACACGTTTTCCAATATATTCTTGTGGTAGGGAATATTTATTGTATTTATATTGGAATAGCGATTCATTTGTAACATAGACTTCATTTAATTTAAGGTGATACCTGCTTCTGATTTCTTTGCTGGGTAACGGAAGCAGATCACCTTTTTCTTTTTCTAAAAGAAAATTTCT
>NZ_NFLA01000074.1:0-9227 GCF_002160675.1 Erysipelatoclostridium sp. An15 | reverse complement strand
CATGTCGTCAACCATAGGCACACACCTCTTTTCTACGGAAGTTCATAGATACCGTGGTCGGTTTCCACAAAGCGTCCGTTGTCGTCAAGGTACTGCCCGTAGGCTTCAAAATCGAAATAACGGATAACATTCTCACTTAGGGAAGTAAAGTCTGGGTCATTGTTCAGAATGTGGCGGGCAACGTCCGTCATGTTCTTACACCATGAATAGTGGATAATATCGTTTCTGTATCGGTGCAGTTCGTCAAGGTCGGTGAAATAGCACATCAGCTCCCCGTAGTCCTCTTTCAAGTCAGAGGGTAGGCTTTCATAGGTATGGTACAGGTCGTCGAGTTTTTCAATGGTGGTATCTTCCTGCACTTCATCAGCAAAGGGAAGCTCCTTGCCCGTGATAGAGTAATAGTCCGTATCTACATCAATCCCCAGCAGTTCTTCCACCTGTTCTGTGTCGATAGGCAGGGTGAACCAAAAGGCTCTGATTTCTCCGTCTGTTGGTTCTCTTGCTTCAATCTGCACACGCATTTCTTCCATGTTTCATCACGTCCTTTCTTTGTAACGCTTCCTGTATGACGGTATAAGGCACACCGAATACATAGCGTGAAAAATCTTCTAACTGTTTCTTAGGGTAGTCAGACAGGCAAAGGCGTTTCATCTCAAACCAGACCGCACGCTTGTAGTAGGGCAGGTCGGAGAGATACGGACAGCCGATTTTTGCCTGCATATCGGTAAAAATATCTTTCAATCAATCACTCCAATCTGAAATTTGAGTATAGAAAAAAGCGGTTGATCTCCAAAGGAGTAACCGCTTTGTGTCGGGATATGAAATTGTTAAATTAGGATTTATACCCTCGTTTTTTTCTTACTTTTTGCAATATAGATAATTGTGCTGATTAGAGTTAGTAAGATGAGAATATGTAGTATTGTATGATAAACATCTGGTATGTATTTTCCCTCAATCCTTATCCATTGAAGTGTTCCTGAAAAGTATTCTATTTTTCCTTCTATACTGCCCATAATGCCACTATTAAAAATACTATACCATTCATGACATAAAAATTGAATTATAAACCATAAAGAAGTCCAAACAGCAACAAACCACTTTCCAATTTGAACTTTCACAATAAACAATATGACTGTAACAAGATAAATCAGAAAAAATACTCCATCCTCTTTATATGACTGCGTAACTAAACTCTTGTTCCCGAAGGAAACTCCTATCATATCAAGGAAAAACCACATCAAAAGTAACATCTGAAATATAATACAAGTATTTTTCATCTTATTTGCTTTTTCCAAATTACCACCTTCAAAATTCCAATTTGTTGATTTCTATACTCACATTATATCAGTTGAAATTCAACCATTCAATGAAATTCATAGCGTGACTATCTTTTATCTGAATACCATTCCGTCACCCCCTTTCATTCCCCCTATGCCCGAACTCCCATAGGGGGATAGGTAAGTTTGCTTGACCGCAAACTGCTGATTGTTACGCTCCAATGATACGGTTGAACAGCTCTAACAGCACGTCCTTGACACCGCCTGCATTGAATACCAGCCCGACAGCGATTAAGGCAATCACAAGGAAGCCGATTAACTTAGAAAACTCTCTCTTAAATCCTAAGTAGATACCGATTACCACGATTGCCATTAACACAAGGCTCTGTGCGTTGCTTAAAAACCAGTTGTACAAATTCTGTCCGAAATTCATTCTTTATCAATCCTTTCTTTCTTGATTTCTTCCATTTCCTCATCAGCCATTTTACTGACCTGTGCGATACACATAAGGACGACACCGATACCCATTCCCAGCGATACCAGCACCAAGTCCTTGACAAGTTCTGCCATAATCTCAATTCTCCTTTATTCTGTAATAAGCTCCTCTGTGTTCGCTGTCTGCTGTTTGATTATCTGCAAGTGCTTTTCCGTCAGCTTTGCGTTGTCCTCAATCTCTTTCAGATAGCTTGTGCTGTTGCCAGCGTCTATCTTTTTCAGCATTTTCAGCGTAGGGGCGACCTGTCGGCTTATCCAGCCCAGCGTCCTTTCCAATGTGTAAGGCTCTGGGTCTGTCGTCAGCTTGACAGGCGGTCGGTCTTTTCCGATAAACCACGCCCAGCGGTCATTGAGCTTCCAGTCTGTCTTTCGCTTCTCCGGTTCTCTGTCCACGAAGCGGATATAGTGATTGATGATAGAAAATGCCGTCTGTTCTGCGTCATAATGGGTCAGCAGTTCACGAACGGCATAATAGGCTCTTTCATCTTTCAATCGTATCTCGAAGCGGTTCTTTATCGGTGCTTCCTCAATCGGTATTCCCAGCTTTGCGTACTGTTCGTAGTTTTTCTCATAACAGCAGAAGTACACCTCGCTTTTCAGAGAGCCGATATACAGCGTGTGTCCCATGCCCGCCTTGTCCTGCTCGTTGTGCTTCACCAGCTCGCCAGAAGCATAGGACTTGAAAGAGCGGAACAGGGAAACACATTCCTCACGGTTGCATTTGGCGGTCAGATCTGGAATATCCAGTATGCCCGCCCTGTCGTTAATCGCAAGGTCAAGGCGTTTCATCACACCGCCCTCAATGAGTGCGTCTATGAGGAAGTCATACCAGCTACGCCCCTGTGCCAGCAGATAGCTTTCAAACTGGCGACAGCCTTTTCCTTTCAGTTCCAGAAGCGTGCCTTTTTCCTCGTCCTGCGAGGTGTAGACGAACACATCACCCAGATAGTAATGCTCTGTATATTTGTAGTGTCCGTAGTCCTCATGGAGCATATAGTCAACATTGAGCTTCAATATATCTTTGATAACGTGCTGTATATCCAGCGTGGGGAAACGGATACGCACATAGTCGAACAGCAGGAACATGGGAGCGTCGGGATTGAATTTCTCGACCGCTTCCATGAGCTTGTCCTGCATATCGTCCGTGAGCGTTACCTTTCCCGCTTCGATACGGTTCAAATGTTCACGGCTGATACCAGCCATGATTGCAAGCCTTGTCTGGGACACGCCATAAGATTGACGTTTCTCTTTCAAGGCGGTTATAAAGGTGCTTTCATTCAGCCTGCATACCCCCAATCGTGTATTTTTAGAAATCTGTGATATTTTCCGCCGATTGTCACAGTCAGCCATGAGTGAGCGAAAACCCTTATGCCAAGCGGGATTTCCAGAGTTTTTGACCGTAGTTTCCAGCGGAATTGTGCCCCTCTGTTAGATACCGAGGGGCTTCTTTCGCTGGCGTGGCTGACGCCACACCAGCAAGGCTAGTCCGAGCCGTCGCCTTTCGCTTCGCACGTCGCCGTCCCGTCCTGCCTTGTAAGGACGAGTGAGCCGATAGCCTGTAAAAAATCATGTCCCTTTGGTACAAGGGGAGTGTAAAACTCTGATATGACGCTCGTACCCACGTCACAATAGCCACGCCCTTTGATACGCTTCTGGAAGAACTGTTTCTTTACGTCGCTTCCGAAAAGCATACCATAGCCTAGCTCACTGATACGCCCCAAGCCCACACGGAAATTGAAGTTATCTCTGATACCGTCTGAAAAATATTTTGCGTCGGGACGCTGGCAGGCGACAATGAGGAAATACCCCGCCTGTCTGCCAAGCATGACGATTTTCTTTAGCTGGCTTAAAAGGCTTATACTTTCCTTTGTCCCCAGCATTTCCAAGAACGCCACATATTCATCAAAGATAAGAAAGCAAGGCGGTAAGCCCAGATAGGCATAGTTCTCGCCCGTCTTGTAGTCTGGGTGGTGCTTCATTTCCTCGCTTCGCTGTACCATGCCCTCATAGAACGCATTGACACACTCAATCATATCTTCTTTGGTGTGGTACACGTTATCCATGACCGTACACAAGTCCGCAAGGTCGGCGTTCTTAGGGTCTAAGATGAAAAGCTGGGCGTTGGTCTGCAAGAGGGCTTCAATGATTGTCAGCAAGAAATAGGTCTTTCCACCGCCAGTCCCGCCACAGATAAGGGCGTGAGGGAGTGCGTCATATTCCCATGTGAGGTTCTTCATCAGACGCAAACCCCCGTTTTCAGCCTTTACTTCGTCAATCGTGATACGGTTCGCTATCATGTCATAGAGCAGGGTGTATTCGATATAGCCGTCATGGAGCGTCTTGTCGGTCAGCTCACAGTAAAGCCCGCTTTCCAGCTTATCTTCCAATCTAAGGAGTTTATCTTGATACTTTCCCAAAGAGATTTCACAGCGGATATGGAGCAAGCCCGTTTCCATTTGATAATAGATTTTAGGAAACCAGATGATTTTTTCCCTTGATCTGCTCTGCAGGTCAGTGAAAAAACCGCTGTCCTGTACGGTCTGGGCTTCATACCACTTGTTATCCAGTATCATGCGAGAGAGCTTTTGACGGTGTAATAGCTTCTTGAAGCTGTCATAGCGAAAGTGGTAATAAAGGAAAGCGACCAATGCACAAACACCAGTCGCTATCCCTACGGTTATGAAGTTGTATATAGAAAGCGTCACGCCATTATCAAGCAGGCTGAAATGCTCCCAATCGGTACGCATAAGCTGTCCCAAGTTCAGTAGCAGAAGAACCGCCACGAACAGGAGCAGGAGCGTACCCCCACAGAAACGGTACACAAGGTACTTGTCGCTGGCTCTGATACGATGTCCTTTATATTTCAAAATGTTCATATATACCTCTTTTCTGAATATAAGAAAAGCAGTCAATCATATAGATTAACTGCTTCTAAAACTTAAAAAAACCATGTCCAATTATATAACAGGAAATTACAGATACAGGCTAAAGATAAATAAATAACAGGCTCACATTTTCCCAATGAAGTAGTGCGTTGTTCTTCTTTCTTATTGAAAAAATATTTTCCTATCATTTTCCATACTACATAGCCTAAAATTGCACCTAATGTATTCATCATTAAATCATCAATATCCACTAACCTGTTAGTTGGTAACTGTGCAAATTCAATAAAGATAGAAAATGAAAAACCTGTTAAAGCTACTTTCAAAGGATTTCTAAAGTTCTTCCAAATATAAGGAAGTAAGAAACCTAAAGGCATAAGCATGATTACGTTCATACAATATGTGAACATACCCTCTGATTGAAAAGGTATCAAACTAATATTAGCCTGTTGAAAAGTAGCTATCAACCCACCTTTTGAAATCATATCCCATATAGAGCCTATTCCAGTAACAGAAATAACAAGCCATATATAAATCATCATAATATATGTCCATACATAATGTGTAGATGTAGACTTTTTCTTACCTAGTAACATGACTGTTTGATATACCATTACTGGGGCTACGGTTAAAATAATTGGAATAATTAACATTAAAAGCATTTCCCCCACTCCTTTCTTGCATTGTCAAGCTAAGTGTACCACATATATTTGAAAGAATTTCTAAAAAACATGAAATTCTTTCTTAAATTTTCCTAAGAAGCAGGGGAATAAAATTATTTCTTCGCCTGTCCCTGCGGAGCATGGTTCTGTGGATTGCCTGCGGGCTGACCACCTTTATTTTTCAGCACAATGTCGTCTGCCTTGATGTACCATTCCACATCTGCCCCTCGGTAGTTGGCGTTTGCCACCGTATCGGCAACAGGATTGATAAGCTCCACCTCGGCATTGTACGGATAGTCCTTGACAGGGATTTCCGCTGGGATAGATACCTGTATCGTGCGTTCCTGCTGACTGCACTTCAAATCATAGGTTCTACGCTTGATTTCTTCGCTGGTCGTCCCATCCTCATTCTCTACACGCACCTCATGTCTTAATGCGGAGAACTTCAATACTCCGAAAGTCTTTTCCTTATCTAATACAATTCCATTCGCTAATCTCATAATCTGATACCCCCTTTACTTGCTTTCCTCGACTGGAAGCATATCGTCAGCCGTTAAGATATAGTTGGTGTAGCCACGACCTCGCACGTTCTTTCCCTCGGCGGTAATCTTAGGATTGACGAGCTTTACTTTCTGCTCATACTTGAAACGCTTTTCCCCAACCTTTGCAGGAAGCACCACGATAATGTCGTCGGCTCTCTGAATGTCGGAATACAGGTTATAGCTTCTTGTCACGGGAACAAAGCGACCATTGACACGCTGTTGCTCCACGTCATTTTCTCCTGCAAACTCTAAGTTACCAAAAGTCTGTGCCATATTTGGCACGATATATTTTAATTTCATGTGTTCTACCTCATTTCTTTCTGTGATTGATATGTGGGGAGCTACACTCCCCACGCCCCTAGTGGACTGTTCTTTTCCGTCAATCCGCAAGCAGATTAACAGAAAAGGAACAGTTTCGATTTTCATTTCCTGTTACAAGTACATACGGCGGGGAACGGGATTTCTTCATTATCATAAGCAGACCGCCCGATTAAGAGCGTCTACGCTTGAAGAAGTATGTTCCTGCCACGCCTGCACCAGAGAGGATAAGAAGCCCTAAGAATAAGGCAATGTTTGTATTATCGCCTGTCTTTGGAGCGTCTGTTGTCTTGCTCGGTGTATCTGGTGTGGTCGGCTGTTCCGGCTCTGTTGGTTCTTCTGGTGTTTCTGGTACTTCTGTGATTGTCACCGTCTGCCCGTCGTCCTCAATGTCCTTATGCTCTGTAACCTTTGTCGGTTCATCTGGATTGCTCAAATCGTATAATTCCTCAAAGGTCACAAGCTCTTTCCCGCCCAGCTCGGAAGCGTCGAATGTAAAGGAAATCTGTACTTCCATGCTTTCACTGTCGGCAGTAAAGGTATAGTCATTCTCGACACGCTCTCCGTTGATGATAAGCTCTGCGTTTTCGTCCTTAATCATCTGCCAGCCTACAAGCTGATACTTTGTGCCGATTTCCAATCCGTCAAACGTAACGGTATCAATGATTGTCACGTCTTTTCCTGCTTCAATCTCTTTCTTTCCGTCCTCGCTGGTCGCTGTGGTATGGATAGAGATGATACGCTCTGTGATAAGCACCGTCTGTCCCTCGTCGTCAATGTCCTTGTGTTCTGCCACCTTTACAGGCTCGTCCTCGTTGGAAAGGTCGTAAAGTTCCTCAAAGGTTACAAGGTTCTGACCGCCCAGAGAAGAAGCGTTGAACGTATATTCCATTTCAATCTTCATTTCTTCGCTGTCGGCTGTGAATGTGTAATCACTTTCCACACGCTGTCCGTCGATAAGAAGCTCGGCGTTTTCCTCTTTCAACATCTGCCAGCCTTTGAGCTGATATTTTGTGCCTTTTTCCAGCCCGTCAAGCGTAACCGTGTCAATGATTGTTACCTCTTTGCCAGCTACGATAGACTTCTCGCCGTCCTTGCCTGTGGCTGTGGTATGGATAGAGATTTCTTTCTCGTATTCATCAGTGAGTGTCCCTAAGTCAACGGTCACATTGTTTCTGGACACCACGATTTCAAACGGCGGGATAAGCTCAAAGCCTTTGTTGCCCTCACA
The DNA here is from genome assembly GCF_002160675.1 of Erysipelatoclostridium sp. An15. Taxonomy (NCBI): domain Bacteria; kingdom Bacillati; phylum Bacillota; class Erysipelotrichia; order Erysipelotrichales; family Coprobacillaceae; genus Thomasclavelia; species Erysipelatoclostridium sp. An15. The sequence goes on along the minus strand of NZ_NFLA01000074.1, from coordinate 1,820 downwards.
GCGTAATTCCTCAATGATATAGGTATCGTAAATCAAAGCACCTTTGCTGTCGTCTGGCTCACTTGTTCCAAACCAGATACCGTCCTCGCTGGTCTTTCCTGCATTGGTGTTATGTTTGTGGGAAGCCCAGTCGGAAGAAGTAGAGAACTGCCCGTTATCATCTGTCACGATAATGTGGCTCTCACCTGTGGTCTTGCTTGTGATCCTAAACGGAACTCCCGCAAGACGCTGGTGTGTGCCAGCACCAATCTTGACACCCTCTAGGTCGCCACGCTTCACTTGATTGTAGATTGATGTGTCTGTCCCTGTAAGGTCAACGATTTTTCCGTCCTCTGTGATTTCAAATTCAATCGGTTCTGCACCGTCCGTCAGATAGCCCTCTGGAGCTTTGCTTTCCTCGATACGGTATTTCCCGTAAGGAAGTAAATCGGCAGAAGTAGAAGCCACGCCCTCAATGTCGGCAAGGATTGTCTTTACCACTTCATTCTTGCTGTAAAGTTTCCCCTCGACAAGTACGGCATTGTCATTAAGGGAAATGATTTCAAATTCAGCGTCTTTCAAGGTCGCACTTCCTTGACCTTTGGTATCGCTGGTTTCCAAATCTCTTTTCTGGATTTTCACACCGCCACGGATAACCTTGTCTGATACATGGTACTGATTGCTTCCAGACAATACGGCAATGTCGCCGTCCTCGGTAATCTGTGTAAGGTACATTCCTTTAATCTGTTCTTCGCTACCGTTTGCCTGCATATACGCACCGTCAAGAAGATAGCCGTTAGGAGCTTTCGTTTCCTCAACGGTCAGCGTCCCTAGAGGAAGCACGTTCTTTCCGTCCTGTGTATAGAAGCTGTCTCCAGATACCTTGTATTCATCAGAAAGGCGGGAAACATAATGGATAGTGCCGTCGCTGTCCTTTTCAGCGATTGTCTTTGTCACCCATGTTTTTGTAGGCTCGCTGGGGAGATTGTCAACGGTATAGTGTCCCGCATAGAATTTCCATGTGAACTCCGCACCCTCTAGGGAAGCGTCGCCCTGTGGAGCGTCTTTCTGTGTTTCCATGTCAATCTTGAAAAGCTCGATAAGGGTATCTGTAACCTTTGGCGTATCGGATACGTTCAAGGTCGCTGTCTTGCCAGCTTCCACATTTAAGGAATACACTGTATTGTCCACCTTGTAGCCAGCGGGAGCGGAAAGCTCTTTGATGTAGACTGTACCAGCCTTTACTTCCACGGTATCAGTGTTTCCGCTGTTATCCGTCGTAAGGGTGGCAAGCTGTTTTGTGCAGTCCTTATCAGAATAGACACCATAAGTCGCACCAGCGATAGAGTAAAGCCCGTTCCCGTCGGTAATGCTGGCATTACTGGAAGTCTTTTTCAGTGTGGCATTTCCTACGGCAAGTTTCGCCCAGAACTGTCCAATGTCCTGCCCCTCGCCAGAGTAGATATAACCGCCACATTCATAGCGTCCTTTGTTCTCGCTGGCAAAGGCTTTCGCCCCAGCGTACACCTCGTCCTGTATCGCTTTTGGGATTTCATCATAGGAAGCTCTGACGTTATCGCATTGCCAGCCTAGATGAACACTCAATCTCTGCCATACGACGCATTGTTTCAAAAGGTAGATATGCTGACTGCTCAATCCGCTGTGGCTCTGCACATACTGATTAACATACTCGATTGAGAGGGCAACATCTGAAATCTGGTCGTAGCTCATGCGTGTGCTTGCGTCGGCTCTGGTCTTATAACCGTTGCGGAAGTTGGTGTTAATATCCACGCAGAAAGCGTCCTCGCCCTCAACGGTCATGTGTCCCTCATTGAATGTCG
>NZ_NFLA01000073.1:0-10037 GCF_002160675.1 Erysipelatoclostridium sp. An15 | reverse complement strand
TCTACTTTTCCAAATCTTTCTTTAGCTAATTTTACAATAGCTTTCATATCTTCTACATTTGTAACATTTGATTTAAGATATGTAGCACAAGAACCTAATTCACTAGCTAGTTTTTCTAGACGATCTTCTCTTCTTCCACTTAATACAACTTTTGCACCATTAGCGGCTAATACTCTTGCAGTAGCTTCTCCGATTCCTGAAGTAGCTCCTGTTATAATTACAACTTTGTTTTCTACGTTTTCCATTTTAGATACCTCCTTGTTTTTACAATTACATTCTAGCAAAGCTTTAATTAAAAAAATAATTGTTAAAAATCATAGATATATGATAATAAATCATAGTATAATATGATTGCAAAACATAGAAAGGAACGTTAAATGGAATTAAGACAACTACGATATATAATAAAAATTGCAGAATGTGGAACGATGCTAAAAGCCGCTGATGAATTATTTATTTCACAATCTGGATTAACTCGCTCATTGAAATCACTAGAAAAAGAGTTAGGAATGGAAATATTTGACCGTATTAATAATCGATTAGTATTAAACGAATATGGAAAAATAATAGTTGCTGATGGAAAAAAGATATTAAATGATGTAGATAAACTGCAAACTAAAGTAAAAAACCAATATAACTTAAATATGAATATGTTAATTGGTTCCTGTGCTCCAGCGCCATTATGGGCTTTTAGATACACGATGAAACGACAATATCCGGATACACCTTTTAGGTATGAAACCATGTCTGATGCCGAAAAACTAATTAAAGGTTTAAATGATCATTATTATACTGCAATTATATTAGATTACCCAATATTAAAAGAAGATGTGGTATGTTTTAAGATGTGTCAGGAAGTTTTAAATATTTCTACTACTAGTGATCAGCCGATTTCATCAAAAAAAGAGATTACATTTAATGAGTTAAATGGTTATAATTTTTTAGAGTATAGTAATACTGGTTATTGGCATGAAGTTTGTGTTAATAATATGCCTGATTCACATTTTATTGTTCAAGATGACCTTGAGTTATATGAGATATTACAAAAACAATCTTCATTATTTACTTTTAGAACCAGTTTGACGATTCCTAGATTTCATCTTTATGAAGATAGGGTTTATATTCCAATTACTGATCAAGAAGCAACGCTTTCTTTTTATTTGATATGTAATAAAAAAGAGTATCCTAAAATTAGTAAAATAAAAGATAATATTAATAATGTTGATTGGAGCCATTATCGAAGTGAAGATTTTGAAGTAAGATAGTAGATGTGGTATAAATTAAATAAATATTGGAGTAATAGAAAATATGAAAATAGATTTTTATTATTGGGGAAGCATGTGTCCAATAGCAAATGAAATTATTAATTTGTTAAATGAATATGAGGATGTATTTGATATACAATTTTATGATTTTACAGATGATCCTGCAATTGCTAAAAAAGAAAAAATCTTTTTTCCTTTTTTAACAGTTGTAAATGAAAAAAGAAGATATTATAGTCCAATTACACAAAAGTTTCTAGAAAGTTTATTAATAGGAAAAATGCCACAAGAAATACCATATAGACCAATACTAGGAACAGTAGAAAAAAGTGTTAATATTCAACAGATTGTAAAAGATAATTATAAACTTGCATGTCAGTGTACTGGTAGAAAACAGTGCTATAAATATGAATTTAAACCATTAATGTATTCTAGTATACCTGATAAAGTTATTGGTTTTATGAACGTAGATGGTAATAAATTATTAGGTGGAGTTGAATGGTATCCTTCTTTATATGTTCCTTATGATATTCCTAAAGGTGATGATATAGCATTTATTACCTGTGTATATATTTCTGATGATTATTTTGATTATAAAACTGCTCCCTTAAAGGCATTAGAACAATATTTAGCTAAGTTATATAATAAGGTTATTGTAATTTGTGATGAAGTGGGTGTGTTTCCTAATGGAGATTTAGCTTTTTTTATTCGAAATGGATATCAGGATGAAAAAGTTATATTTGAAGATGAATATTGTCGGTTACATTTACTTTCTAAAGAATTATCTAGCTTTTAAGAAAGGCTTGATTATCTTTGTAAAATATTGGACTTTTGAATTAGAGGAGGATTTAAAATGGATATTTGGGAAAAGTTATATTTAAAAGCAAAGGAGCAATATCATCCTCAAGAGGTTACTCCCTTTATTTATGCTCATGGTGTTGTATGTGCTATAGAGGCAAAAAACGGTGAAATTTATACCGGATTTTGTATCGAAAGCTGTTGTGATGTTGTTACACTATGCGCTGAGCGAGTTGCAGCATTAAATATGTATGTTAATAGTGGTCAAACCGTAATTAAAAGATTAATTGCTTTTCGTGATAAACCGCCTTATGGCGGTGGCAGCGGGATGCCTTGTGGCGCTTGTCGTGAATTTTTGATGCAGTTATCAATAGAAAATAAAGATATGGAAATTATGGTTGATTACGATAAAAGAGAAACAATAACTCTTGGTGAATTAGTACCAATGTGGTGGGGAGAAGAAAGATATAATAATTCAAAAATTGATGAGTAAAATATAAATTTTGATTTGAGGTGAAAAGATGATGGACATACAAGATAGAAATTATTGTCCTAATTTACAAGAAATAGATGAATATATAAAAAATCCTGTTTTTAAACAATTTTGTTTAGAGATAAAAACAAAATATAAATGTAATGAAAAGATAGAATATAGTTCATGTAGCTATGAAAAAGGCTGGAATATTAAATTTAAAAAGGCTGGTAAAACATTATGTACTATCTATCCTCGAAAAAATTATTTTACCGTTATGGTTGTGATTGGTAAAAAAGAAAAGGAACAGACACAACTTGTTTTGGATGAACTTAGTTATAACATTCAAAAAATATATCATAATACTAGAGAAGGAAATAATCAAAAATGGCTTATGATTGATTTAAATGAAAATGATGAAGTGTATAAAGATATTTTACGTTTAATCGATATTAGACGTAATTCTTAACAAGAATACATATTAAAAATATGGAGTAAGTAATAATGATAGAAATAAGACAAGAAAATAAAAATGATTATGAAGAGGTATATCAAGTTGTAAAAACGGCTTTTGAAAGTGCTGAACATAGTGATGGAAATGAACATGATTTAGTTGATTTATTAAGAAAGAGCGATAATTTTATTCCTGAGTTATCTTTAGTGGCAACATCTAATGGAAAAATAGTTGGCTATATTATGTTTACTAAAGTTAAAATAGGTGACAGTATTCAATTAGCATTAGCACCGTTAGCTGTTTTACCAGAATATCAAAGAAAAGGAATCGGTAGTACGTTAATTAAAGAAGGACATAAAATTGCTAATGATTTAGGATATGATTATTCTATTGTTCTTGGAAGTGAGAAATATTATCCTAAAATGGGCTATTTACCAGCAATAAATTATAGAATAATGCCTTCATTTGAGGTACCAAATGAAAATTTTATGGCTTGTAAATTAAATGAAAAAGCAGCAAATATTTCTGGTATTGTTGAATATGCCAAAGAGTTTGGAATATAGTTAAATATTTTAAGTGGAACAGCAAATTTTAATAAATATTTGTTGTTTTTATATAAATGAATAATGTTAAGTTTATCACTAATATGATATTTAATATTGAAAATATCAACAGAATTTAAAATATCAATAATTATAAGCTTCATTTGAAACATATTTATTAAAATATCTTAAAAATACCATACTTTTAAGTTATTTTGGTTGACAATTAGTACGAAAATGCTAGAATTTAGTAGAAAAATACTGATAGTGGGAGATTTTTTATGGATAATGTTGCAAAGAAAAAGGAAAGTCCTTTAAAAAAATTGAAAACTAGAAAAGAGTTTTTAATTATTGGAGGCTTGTTATTAGTTATAATCGCAGTGTATTTGATTGGAAGTCTATACTTCAATCAGAAATTTTTGAAAAATACCTATATCAATGGGGTTGATGTTGGTGGTTTGACTGTTGAAGAAGCGAATGATGAATTAGCTAAGCTTGTTAATGGTTATACATTAGAACTTCAATTTAATGATGGTAATAGTGAATCTATTTCTGGTAATGAATGTGGTGTAACTTACAATAAGGATAATAATGTTCAAGATATATTGAAAAAGCAAAGTTCATTTTCTTGGATAAATGCATTCTTTGGTAAATCTGAAAATTCAGTTAATAATCTTGCTAAAGTAGATGAAACAGTATTAAGACAACAGTTAGCTTCTTTATCACATCTTCAAGCTGATGCCCAGGTGGCACCAGTTGATGCACGAGTAGAATATACTAATAATCAATTTGCGATTGTTGATGAAGTATATGGATCTACTATTGATCAAGATAAGCTGGTTAGCGAAATAATGTTAGCATTTAGTGAAGGAAAAAATAAACTAAATCTAGATGAAAAGAGCTGTTATGTTCAACCTGGTGTTAAAGCAACAGATGCTTCGATCCAGCAATTATATGAAGCAGCAACTAATTATGCTTCAGCATCAATTACATATAATACAAGATCAGGTGATGTTGTTTTAGATGGAAGTACTTTGATTACCTGGTTATCAATTGATGAAAATGGAAATTATTATCGTGATGATGCAGTTTTTAAAGAAAAAGCAACTGATTTTGTTAGTGACTTAGCTAAAAAAATCAATAGTGTTGGTGGCACTAGAACTTTTGTTGGTGCTAATAATCGGACAATTACTGTTAGTGGTGGTAATTATGGATTACGACTTCAAAATAGTAAAGAAGTTACTGGTTTATTAGAAGATATCTATGCTAATAAAGTAACTACTAGAACACCAGTAACAACTGGCGGTGATGCTGGTGGTGAAAATGGTGGTTTAGGTAATACTTTTGTTGAAATTGACTTAACTGGTCAGCATATGTGGTATCACAAAAATGGAACAATTATTTTAGAATCTGATATTGTTTCAGGAACATACAATAATCCAGAACGACGGACACCAGCAGGAACTTATTATTTATATAATAAGGAAAGAAATCGTACTTTAAGAGGTACTAAAAAACCAGATGGTACTTATGAATATGAAACACCAGTTTCTTATTGGATGCCATTTAATAAAGGAATTGGATTACATGATTCTTCAAGCTGGCGTTCAAGATGGGGTGGCGATATTTATATGAATAATGGATCTCATGGCTGTATCAATTTACCTACAAGTGTAGCTGGACAGTTGTATGAAAATATTGAAATCAATTGTCCTGTAGTATGTTATTATTAAACAGTCTTTTATAAGACTGTTTTCTATTTAGGGGGAATATTATAATTATGAAAATACTTGCAAGTGATTTTGATAATACTTTATTGTTTCATGATCAAGAAAAAAGTTATTATCGATTAGAAGATGTTCAGGCAATTAAAAAATTCCAGGCTCAAGGGAATTTATTTGGTGTTTGTACTGGACGTAGTTATAATGGAGTTATTAATTGGAATAGTGAAGGTATTGAATATGATTTTTATATTCTTTGTTCTGGAGCTAAAATCTTAGATAAACAGGGTAATGTTATTTTTCAAAAATTTATTAATAAATCTTTAGTAAGTGAAATATTAAAGGATTATCCATTAGTTAATACTAGTATTGTTTATTTAGAGGATACTTATATTTTAAATCCAGTTGATGATTATATTAATCATCATAATATTGATTCACTTGATGAAATTGGTGATGAATATGAGGCTTTTTCATTGCATTTTGAAGATGATGAAATAGCTGGTAAAGAATATTTAAAAATAAAAGAGCGTTTTGGTAAATATATTGATGTATATCAAAATGAATGTCATCTAGATTTTGCACCACTTGGTTGTTCAAAAGGAAATGGTATTTTAACAATTATTGATCATTTTAATATTGATAGTAAGGATATGGCTGTAATTGGTGATTCTTATAATGATATACCAATGTTGAAAGTTGTAGATGAAGCATTTACTTTTAATCGTAGTCCTGAAAAAGTAAAGCAAGAAGCTAAATATTTGGTTGATGGTCTTGATGGGTGTATAAGTATCTTAATGGATTGATTTGGAGGAAAGATGAAATTAGAATATTTTACAAGTCAAAAAGATAACCTTGATAAACAAATTAAGCAGTTAGAATCAGCTACCTTTAAGATTTCAATGTTAAGGTTATTGGTTGGTTTGAGCATTATTGTCTTATTGTTAGTGAGTTATTTTTATAAGCTTGACTTGCTGGTTTATGTGTGTTTTTTGCTATTGGTTATATTTATGGGTTTAGTTTATTATTATAATAAGCTAAATCAAAAGCTTTCTTATTTAAAGGCAAAAGCTCAGGTTGTTTTACGTTATTTACAACGTTTTAATCATGATTGGAAAGAGTTTGAAGAAACTGGTAGTGAGTTTTTTAGTGAAATGAGTGGGCCAGTTAAAGATTTGGATCTTGCAGGTCAAAATTCTTTGTATCAATTTTTAAATACGGCAACTTCATCACTTGGGAAAAAACGTTTGATTGATAAGTTAACGAGAAAATCTTTTGATTATAAAGCTCTTATTCAAGAACAACAAGCAGTTGAAGAACTTAATGGAAAAATAGAATTTGTTTTAGAAACAGAAACTTATGGTAAGATGACAAAAGAATATTATCTAGGTGAAAGAGCGGTTAATGATTTTTTAAAACTGATAAAGGATCATAATAGTAGTAATAAACTAACTTTTTTAAATTATCTAATCCCAGTAATTACAATTGTGGCAATACTTTTGTTTTGTTTTAAAATCGGTTTTCAATATATGATAATTGTAGTACCATTATTAATTATGGGACAATTATTTTTTGCTGCTTTAATGTTATTAAAAAATCGTGAGCTATTTGATTGTAGTGCAAAACTATCATCATCACTTGAATATTATTTAAATGTTTGTAATTTAGTTAGTGAAGATGACTTTAATGCTAATCACTTACAAATTATAAAAACTGATTTACAAGCAGCTTTATTGCATTTAAAACAGTTAAAAAAGATTAGTGATATGATCAAACAGCGTAATAATTTATTAGCTTTTTTATTACTAAATGGATTATTATTATGGGATCGTAATTGTTATAGTCGTTTAAATCAATGGATTGATGATCATGGAAATCAGTTAGAACATTGGTTAAAGCAAATTGGTGAGTTAGAATCACTTATTAGTTTACAAGTTTTAATTCAGACTAAAACTGGTGTTTCAATGCCATCAATAGTTGATGAACATAAACCGGTTTTAGAATTTCAAGATGCTTATCATCCTTTATTAGCTAGTAATGAAGCAGTTGCTAATAGTTTTAAAATGGAACGTCAAGTAGCAATAATAACTGGTTCTAATATGTCTGGAAAAACTACATTTTTAAGAACGGTAGGAATCAACTTAGTTTTAGCTTATGCTGGTGGACCGGTAATGGCTAAGTCATTTACTTGTTCGTTGATGCAGTTATTTACATCGATGCGAATTGAAGATGATATTGAAGGAATTTCAACTTTTTATGGGGAGTTACTTAGAATTAAAGAAATTGTTGAAGAAAATCGTACTGGAAAAGTAATGATTGCTTTAATTGATGAGATATTTAAAGGTACTAATTCAGCTGATCGAATAATTGGAGCGCGAGAAACGGTTAAACAGTTATCTTCAAGTAACATATTTACTCTAATTACAACTCATGATTTTGAGCTATGTGAATTAGAAAATGAAGTATCATGTACAAATTATCATTTTGAAGAATATTATCAAGATGATAAAATTAAATTTGATTATCGTATCAAAGATGGTCGCAGTAAGACGACAAATGCTCAGTATTTATTAAAGATGGTCGGAATAATAGATTAACTGTATGATTAATTCATGCAGTTTTTAATATCTAATAATAAAATAGATAACATAAATCCAGCTTAAAAGACCGTGAATAATTGCCCAGCCAATTGATTTCCAGGTAGTATAGCTAATTACCATGGCTAAGGCACTACCAAATGTAATTCCTGATTTTACGGTTTTATGAACAATTGTTGTTTTGTTTTTATTATCTGACATTGTTTTAGGCTCCTTTTGGTTATCTTTTTTTAAATTTTATCATGAAATTATCTAAAATGGATAAAATTATTATTAATAAGTGAAAAAAGATGTTACAAATGATTAAAAATATGATAATATACTGAATTTAGATAGTCTTATGTTAAAATTTATGTAATTATAAGATAAATAAAGTAAAATAATTGACGGAGGTAAGTATGAAAATTGGATTTGATAATGACAAATATTTAAAAATGCAATCATCACATATTAAAGAAAGAATTGCTCAGTTTGGCGATAAATTATACTTGGAGTTCGGTGGTAAATTGTTTGATGATTATCATGCATCAAGAGTTTTACCTGGATTTGCACCAGATAGTAAATTACAAATGTTATTGCAATTAAAAGATCAAGCTGAAGTAGTTATCGCTATTTCTGCTAGTGATATTGAACGTAATAAAGTTCGTGGTGATTTAGGGATTACTTATGATAATGATGTAATTCGTTTAATTGAAGTATATCGAGAAAAAGGATTATATGTAGGTAGTGTTGTTATTACTCAATATGACGGACAAAAAGCAGCCGATGTTTTTAAAACTCGTTTAGAAAATAGAAACATCAATGTTTATTTACATTATTTAATTGATGGATATCCAACAAATACTAAAAGAATTATTAGTAGTGAAGGTTTTGGTAAAAATGATTATATTAAAACAACTAAGCCATTAGTAGTTGTAACAGCACCAGGTCCTGGAAGTGGAAAAATGGCTACTTGTTTATCTCAGTTATATCATGAACATATTAGAGGGGTTAAAGCAGGGTATGCGAAATTTGAAACATTCCCAATTTGGAATTTATCATTAAATCATCCTGTTAACTTAGCTTATGAAGCAGCAACAGCTGATTTAAATGATGTTAATATGATCGATCCATTTCATTTAGAAGCTTATAATAAAGTAACTGTTAATTATAATCGTGATATCGAAATATTTCCAGTATTAAAAAATATGTTTGAAGAAATTTATGGAACTAGTCCATATAATTCACCAACAGATATGGGAGTTAACATGGCTGGTTTATGTATTAGTGATGATGAAGCTTGTCGTGAAGCAAGTCGTCAGGAAATTATTCGTCGTTACTATAACACAATGAATCGTTATGTTCGTGAAGAATGCAGTATTGATGAAGTTAATAAACAAGAATTGGTAATGAATCAAGCAAAAGTTGTTGTTGAAGATCGTAAATGTGTTGCTGCTGCTAACCAAAAAGCAAAAGAAGCTGGATGTTTTGCAGGAGCAATTGAACTTGAAGATGGAACAATTATTACTGGAAGAACATCTGATTTTATGGGTTCTTGTTCAGCAATATTAATCAATGCTCTTAAATATTTAGCTAATATCGATGATGATACTTTATTAATTTCACCATCTGCTTTTGGACCAATTCAACACTTAAAAACAGAATATTTAGGAAGTATTAATCCTCGTTTACATAGTGATGAGATTTTAATTGCTTTATCATTAAGTGCAGTTGATAATAATGAGGCTAAATTGGCTTTACAACAATTACCAAAATTAAATGGAACTCAAGCACATATTACTTCTTCAATTGGACCAATGGATGCTAAAGTATTTTCAAGCTTAGGTATTCAAATTACATATAATGCTAAAAAACAATAACTGGTAAACCCTAATGCAACCGCTAGTTGCGCTTTTGAAAACTAAAATATGTAGCTAAAACAAAGCGGTTTTGATAATAATAAAGGTGACTTAGGGAGGAATAGGAATATGAATATAGAAATAGCAAATCGTCTTGTTAAACTAAGAAAAGAAAACAATTTATCACAAGAAGCATTGGCTAATAAATTAGGAATTAGTCGTCAAGCTGTTAGTAAATGGGAGCGGGATATCCCGACTTTCTAAAGATTCCGATAAATAAAAACATAAGACCAACTATCTTTGATGATAATTGGTCTTTTTTGATGTGAACTGATTAAAATGTCGGAATCTTT
>NZ_NFLA01000072.1:0-10452 GCF_002160675.1 Erysipelatoclostridium sp. An15 | reverse complement strand
TTTGCTTTTTCAAAAATTTCTTTTGATATCTGTTTTTTGATATTATTCCTGATATTATTTTTATTCACTTCATCCATTGGATCTGAAAGACCAACTGTTACAATAATAATCTTTTTGTTTACGATATTATTTAATTTTTTTATCGTTTTTGACATGCCTAGTACTCCACCAGCATACAATCCACCTAAATAAATAATGTTATCATAATCATTTATTTCTTTTACATTTTTAAAAGAAATTGCTTCTATATTAGTCCTCCTTGAAAGTTCTTTGGCATATTGTTTGGTTGTTCCATAATGAGAACCATATATTAAAATATTACTCATAACATCCTCCATTTTATATTTACTTTTGGCAAACTATTTTATAGATTTTCTCTCCTTTAAATTTTATTAAAAACTTATTTTTCTATTTTGATACATAAATAATAGTTAATATTATTTCTAGTTTAATTATCTACATTTGTTATTCCATTTTGCCCTAACTAATCTTTTAGAAATATCTATTTCTTCTATATATTCATAATTTTTGCACCATTTACAAAATATAGAATTTTTGTTTAATATCAATTTTGTTATAAATGAATTTGGTACAGCATTCCAACCATTTTGTGGTACTAATTTTATATAGATTTTATCTTGATCTCTATTGATTTCATATATTCCTTCTAAATATCCCATTTCTTTTTTGGGACAAATTTTAAATATTCCTTTTGTATCTTTGTTCATATCAAAGCATGGTGAAAAATTTATTTCTATTTTTCCATCTTCTAAATGAACTATTATCTTACTTAAAGAATTAGACTCTTCAAAAATATACTCTATATTTTTATCTATATAAGAATTATTATCTAAATCTACTTCTACAAAGGATAAAGAATCAGTATTAGCAAATTCCAATAATTCACACTGATTACTGTATCTTGCATAATACCTAAATTGCATGTTCATCGGCATAGAAAATTTATCTATTTTAATTTTTTTATCTTCAATTTTACATTTTATCTGCGTATATTTTTTTCTTATAAAATCAAAATTGTACATAAAAAATAAAGGTAAAAAATTCGGGTTTTTAGATCCATATCCTATAGGTGCTAATAAATTCATAGGTATAGACTTTTTACTTGAAAATTCTTTTATATAAAAATCTATTTTTCTATTTTCTAAATCTTTAAAACTAAATGATATATATTCGCAATTATTTTGTTTTTCTAAATATGCTTTTTTTATAGCTACTTGTATATGTCTATTTAATCCTTTTTCAGCAACATTAAACTTCTCATCTTCTTGAAACTGTAAAGAAATATCATCATAAACATCGACATAACTATCTTTTCTATATGCAACTATTCTATATCCCTTGCCATAAGGTTTCCCATCAATATATTGCAATTCAAAACCTTTATATATTTTATCCGGTTTTTTCTCAAATGGAATAATTGCTAGCTTCTTTATCGGACTATAATTTACAATAAAAGGAATTATATTTTTCATATAAAATTTTCTCCACAAATCTAGATTTGTTAACTAATTACTTCATAGCGTAATCTAAGATATGAGTCTTCCAAAACCATACATTCTTGTAATTTCAATACCCCTAATTTTGATAATTCACTTTCTGACAATAAAGATCTTCCATCAATTAAAGTTGATGTATCTTTACCTCCAATTAATATCGGTGCTACTACAATATCAATATAATCTATCAGCTTTTCATGAAGAAACAATCCATTTAATGTACCACCAGATTGAATTGTTATTCTTTTGCAACCATATTCTGTTTTAAGTTTTGTAAGAACATCTTTCAATGATAATTTATTTTGATATATAATATGAAGGTTATCTTCTTTAATTTTAAATGCTGGATGATTTTCATTAGATGTAACTAACACAAATTGTTTTGATAAAGCACAAAAGTAATGTATACCATGTTCGTTTAAATGGTTATTATCAATTAAAACAAAGGAAGCAGGTGTTTTATTTGGCATATTAGGTGTATTAACACCGATTTTAGCTTGCACTCTTCCAGAATTAAGTGACCATAAGTCTGTCGTCTGCTCAATTTCATAGTATTGGTGTAATCCTTCTTTAACCCCTTTAATTTTAGGAAAATCCTTATCTACATCTAAATTATCTGATGCACCTGTACTAATCTTGCCATCAACAGACATTAACATAAATAATGTTGTAATTGCCCTATCCATTTTAAACCTCCTTAAAAACATAATTTATCTATATATTTGATTATATCATATCTTCTTGTAATTACTGAAATCATATTCATAAGTAATCTTGTAAAATGAAAAATTGTATTCGACTTCTAAATAGCTAAAATAGAAATTAATCTTCTAATAGCTTATTTCTTATTTATCGTACCTTTTCATATAATAAAAAAGGAACTTTTAAAAGCTCCTTTAATATTCTAAATCTTTTATTTTCCTTTCAATTTCTTTAATAATTCTAATAAATTCATCATCACTTTTACCAGTAGGATCATCTAAATTCCAATTATCATCGAAATTTTTACCAACATATGGACAATTAACATTACACCCCATAGAAATAGCTATATCTACTTGAGGGAGGTCCTGGACTAATTTACTATACTGATCTTGTTCCATATCAATTTGATACATTGCTTTAATAAGTCTAACTGCATCCTGATTAATTTGTGGTTTTAATTCTGTTCCACATGAATAAAATTCATATCTATCATTCATAAATTTTTTCCCTAATGCTTCAGCTATCTGACTGCGACAGGAATTATGAACACAGACAAATGCAATTTTGAGTTTTCTTTTCATGTGCTAATTAACCTTCCATTTTTACTGATAAAATATGTTTCACTTCATCTACTGATAAAACTTTCCCAAAAGAAACAACTTCTCCATTTAATACTAATGCCGGTGTTGACATAACTCCATAAGATGCAATTTGTCCAAAGTCAGTAATATGCGTAATTGTTAAATTTAAATCCAGCTCAGCTACTGCCTTTTTTACCGATTCTTCTAATTTTTCACACTTTTTACATCCTGATCCTAAAATTTTAATCCCAGCTTCTTTTTTTAATTCCTCAGCTCTTTCAATATTTTCTTGATTAATTTGATGACAACAACATTCCTTTTTTTCTTTCTTTTTAAACAAATTCATATTAACGCTCCTTTTATTTTTCATACTCAAACTTTGATTCAACATTAAGAATATATTCATTTTCTTTGCTTTTTCTAACTCTCATCCATTTTTCATCTAGATATTCATTAATATATTCTATAATCTCATCAACAGGATATTCTTTACCATCCTGTCTAAGCTCTAAGCCACAACAAGTACATGATCCAATTGCATGAATAGAATATTCTATTCCTTTTTTCTTTAATAACTGATTGATATCTACTATCATATTAAAATTAACTACATTTGACATATGCTTTCCTCCTAATACAATAAAAATGAAAATATATTAAATAAATAACCAACAATAATAATTCCTAAAGTGCATATTGTAATAAATAATGCTAATAATTTTGGCTTTACAGCTTTTTTTAACATGATAAGTGAAGGTAAACTTAATGTTGTTACTGCCATCATAAAGGCTAGTACAGTTCCAAGTAAAGCCCTCTTAGCTAGTAAAGCTTCAGCAACAGGAATAGTTCCAAAAATATCAGCATACATTGGAATTCCTACAATCGTTGCTAAAATAACTCCAAAAGGATTATTTCCACCTAATACATTTTCTATCCATATTTCTGGAATCCAGTTATGAATAATAGCTCCAATTCCTACACCTATCAAAATATATGGAAAAACTTTTTTAAATGTTTCTATAACCTGTTCTTTAGCATATTGTAGACGCTCTTTCTTACTTAGATCTGGCGAACTAATATCTACACTACTAGATTTCATAATAAAATCTTCAACATATTTTTCCATATGCATCTTTTCAATAACAGTTCCACCAATAACTGCGATAATAAGTCCCACTATAACATAAGCAATAGCTATTTTTACTCCAAAAATACTCATCAACAAAACAAGGCTTCCTAAATCAACCATCGGAGATGAAATCAAAAATGAAAAAGTCACTCCTAAAGGTAATCCAGCACTAGTAAATCCAATAAATAGTGGTATAGATGAACACGAACAAAATGGTGTTACAGTACCCAATAAAGCAGAAATGATATTTGCTTTTATACCATGAAATCGACCTAAAATTTTCTTGCTTCTTTCTGGTGGAAAATAGCTTTGAATATAAGAAATAATAAAGATTAGTACACATAACAATACTGTGATTTTAATAACATCATAGATAAAAAACTGAATGCTGGCTCCAATATTGGAATTAATATCTATACCAACAGAAGTTAACAATAGAGCAATAACTTCATTTAGCCAGTTCATTTTTAAAATTTGATTTTGAAAGAACAACCAGATTTCTTTCATAGTTCCTCCTTGTATCGATATATTTCGATTTATAGATTTGAATTTTTGCCACCATAAAGGTGGCTTTATAAAACGAAGAATAATTTACACTCGATAATCTTTTAAATACTGGATAACTTTTTCAATCCCATCACTTGATAAAGAATAATGTGACCACTTTCCATCTTTTCTAACATTAACAACTTTTGCATCTGTTAATATCTTCATATGATGTGATAAAGTAGACTGACTTACATCAAGAATTTCTAAAAGTTTACACGCACAATGTTCTCCATCTTTTAAAATATCTAGAATCTTCAAACGATTAGGATCACAAAATGCCTTAAAAACTTTTGCTTCCTGATCAAAATCTTTACCCATATAATCACCTCACATCTATATTCTTCGATATGATAATATCATACACATCGATAAACGTCAATATGAGTTTGAAATCATTTATATAATTTTTTATCAATAACTTTCAACCAAACTTATAATATCAAAATAAAAATGAGCAATTAAAAAACTGCTCATTAATTTATTACATAAATTCTTTATTCTAGTGTAATATGTCTTTTAGTCTTTTCTTCAGGATGAATATTATTTCTTCTTTTTCCTACCATATCTAATACTTTTAATCTAAATACAGTTGTTGCTTTCATAATATTTGTATTAAATTTAAATTCCTCAGAATGATAATGTCTCATCAAAATTTTCAATGCTTTATATTTATTGTCATCATCTACAAACTCTATTTCTCCATGACCAATTACACTAGCATATCCCATTGTACATGACATTCTTTCATCATAAAGAATAATGTTATGTTCACAATCCATTTCAAAAGTTACTTTATTATTTTGTCTAATCAAGTCCAATTTTTTTCCTTGATTAGCACAATGAAAGTATAAATATAACTGTTTTTCTTCCATATCAACACCAAAATTAAGTGGAACTATATATGGATAATCTTCATCGAATAGTGCTAAACGACATACATCACATTTATCAATAATATTCATAATTTCATTAAAATCTGTTATTTCTCTATCTTTTCTTCTCATAAAAACTCTCCATTTGATTCAATAACTTTTTTATACCATTCATAAGAATCTTTTTTACTTCTTTCTAGCGATCCGTTTCCTTCATTATCCCTATCGACATAAATAAATCCGTATCGTTTCTTCATTTCACCGGTTGTAAACGAAATACAATCAATACATCCCCATGGGGTATATCCTATTAAATCCACACCATCTTCTTCAACAGCTTTTTTCATTTCCTGAATATGTGCTCTTAAATAGTTAATACGGTATCGATCATGACAACTTCCATCATCTCCCTTGACATCAACTGCCCCAAATCCATTTTCAACAATAAAAAGGGGTTTTTCGTATCTTTCATAATAAATATTCATAGCATATCGTAATCCTTTTGGATCAATAGCCCATCCCCAATTTGTTACTTCTACATATGGATTATCTACACTATATTCACTAGAACCGTCTGTTGTATGACTAACATCTTTGTAAGAAGTTGAACTTACTGTATTAGACATATAATAACTAAAGCCAATAAAATCTACTGTTCCTTCTGCTAAGATTTTTTTATCTTCTTCAGTAATATCAATATTAAATCCTTTTCTTTCAAATAATTTCAATGCATAAGCTGGATAGTGACCACGACATTGTACATCGCTAAAAAAATAACGATCATGCATCATTTGAACAGACAACATCATATCTGATGGCCGACACGAATAAGGATAAATAGGCACTAATGAAATCATACATCCTATTTGAAAATCAGGATTAATTTCTTTACCCGCTTTAACTGCTAAAGCGCTAGCAACTAGTGTATGATGAGCACATTTATACATAGCTTCTTCTGGATTATCATAATCACCAAAATGAACACCGCTATTTGTCCAGCCATAAATATCGTTTTTATAATTCATTTGATTATTGATTTCATTGAAAGTCATCCAATACTTTACCTTATTTTTATATCTTTCAAAGCAGACTTTGGCAAATTTGACAAAGAAATTAATTGTCTTTCTATTCATGAATCCACCATATTCTTTTGCTAGATGATAGGGCATTTCAAAATGAGATAATGTAATAACTGGTTCAATTCCATATTTTAATAATTCATCAAAAACATTATCATAAAACTGCAATCCCTCTTCATTAGGTTCATCTTCGTCTCCTAATGGAAAAATACGTGTCCAGGCAATAGAAGTTCTAAAACATTTAAATCCCATATCTGCAAACATAGCAATATCTTCTTTATAACGATGATAGAAATCAATTCCAATATGATTTGGATAATATTTTCCTTCAATAATACCATCTGTAATTTCTCTAGGTACTCCATGTGCCCCAGCTACCATTACATCAGCTACGCTTAATCCTTTTGATGTTTCTAACACACCACCTTCAAATTGATGAGCTGCTAAAGCTCCACCCCATAAAAAATCCTTGCTAAAAACCATCTTGTTCTCTCCCTTTTACTTATATTTTATTTTGTAAATTAATATAATGGACGCAAAAATAAATGTAATGGCATTTGCTCCTATTAAATTATAATCCTTGATATTCCACCCATGAATAACCCACAACAACACACCTATTACAAACATTGCATACATACCTAAAGATATTCCAGATGTATCTTTCGTTTTAATAACTTGATATGCCTGTGGTAAAAAAGATAATGTTGTAAGTACAGCTGCAATCGTTCCAAACATATTAATCCTCCTTCGAACACAATGAATTTTAGTTGATAAAACATTCCATCTTTTGTCTTTAAACTGATTACATGTATATCGTACTATAGTTTTAGATATGTTCAATAGTTTACATTTATTGTGGAATATTGCTACAAAATTTATAATAAAACATAGTAACAAGATGTTACATTGTAACAAAAAATAGCCAAAAACATGCTTATATTAAATTTTATCACGTCTTTTTATCAAATAACGCACCATAAAGCTGATCCACTTCTTTAGCTTGCTGTAAATTTTCTGAAATTAATACACTATATATCAAGTCAAAAATATATTTTAAAGAAATATAAAAAACCATATCCTTTAAACTTTCAAACTCATCATGAATAACACCATACAATAAAACAGCTTGTTTTTTTGCAAGAAGATTTTTTTTATGACTTGTAATAATAATAAAAGGAATTTTTCTTTTAATCAAAATATCAGTAACATTTAAAAGATGCTCATCTTTACCATTTTTACTTATCATGATTACTGTATGATAATGATCCACATTCAAGCTCAACCATAGCTGCTTATCTCTATTTTGATAAACTGTTGTTATTTTCCCAGTGCTTAATAATAAATGACTTGCATATTCACCAATACATGCATTTGTATCATTAGCAATAATATCAATATATTTATTCTTTGAAATATAATCCATCACTTTTTTTAAAGTATCTATTGAAATCATATTCTTTGTCTGATTGATGATACCCACTTCAATTTCAGATAATTTATTCTTAATTGAAAATAAACTTTCATGAGATAAAATTTCCATATCTTTCAAATAATATTGACTTAAAAAAGAATGGATATTGATTTTAAAATCATTATAATTTATAAAGCCAAGTTTCTTTACAAAACGTACAACTGCAGTTGCACTAGTATATGTATTTTTAGCCAGTTGATGAGTAGTTAGATGAATAACTTCTTCACTGTGATCTATAATATATTGAGCTAAATATAAATCATTATCATTGAGTTTATAATCATGTGCTATTTTTTCTAAAATCATACTCATAAATCATCACCATATATTCTTTCTATTTTAGCTATATCATTACATCTTTTATTTATACATTTAAATTATAAACCTTAATATTTATCCGTAAAAATTTTTTTTACATTGGTTTTAATCCATATTTAAAATATATCTTGCCTCTTTAGCCTGATTATTTTGAATATCATTTTTCATTTCTTCATCACTTTTATCTTGTAGATAAATATAGGCTTTGTTGTCTTGAAAATATACTGCAAAATACTCATCTACATCTTTGTTTGATACCAGATTATAACAATTCTCACTTCTTTTTTCTAATGTATAAGTCGTACTTTCATCATTACTTTCGCGATCTTTATTATAGACTCCTAATTCAGCCTGGCTATAATCTTTTTGAACTTCTAAAAACATTTGTAAAGTATATCCTCTTGCATTAGTATAGACATCAGAATAATAAGTCATGGTAGTATAAATATCATCAGAAACAGAATTAGATATTCCCTGTTGATCAATCAACTGTGGAACAGGGATGAAATCTTGATATTGGCTATAATCGATATCAAATTCTTTTTGATAATCATCTAATAGTGTTTGCCATGCCTGATTAGCCTCATTTAATAGTGGCATATTATCAAAAGAAATCTGCTGCTTAGAAGCATCCAGCTCTCCTTTTGCTTTTTCTTCATAATTTTCTGTATAAGTCATATGATATTTTTGGTACTCTTCATCATAAGATTCTATTTCTAGCTGGTATACATCTTGATTTACTTCTTGTTTATATATATAAGAAACTGTTTTTTGCTGATTATTATTTTGTAAAGAAAACATCACGGTATTCTTTTGTGCATCAGATGTAAAAATTTGTCTTATAACGATACTTCGGTGATTAGGATCTGCTGCTATTGAAGTATCTTCTACCCCTATAGACCATTTATCATCATCATAACTATTTTCATCTAAATCATCTTCAACAGCCTGTACAGTAGCTTGCCAAAAGTCCTGTTTTTGACTTTGAGGCTCTACTGATTTTTGTTGATTACATCCCACAAATAAAAACATACAAAATAAACACAATATAATTTTTTTCATAATATTAATCCCCCAAAAATATTTTACAACATATTCTTTTTTATTTTAACATAGTTTTCTACACCACTAAATAATAAATCATAATGGTATTTTACATCGATGTTTATTATCATCCTATATTTTTGCTATTTATTGATGATAGCGATAAAATAATATCGTTTTATCATTATTGTTTCTAGATATAATTTATTAATTATTTCTTAGTTTTTTTATGTTATAATGCCTATATATGAAATAAAGGAGAATCGATTCATGACTATAAAAATGATTGCTGTTGATATGGATGGAACATTTTTAGATGAAAATTCATCTTATAATCAAGAGCGTTTTAATCAAATTTATCAAATTTTAAAAGAACGCAAAATTCGTTTTGTTGTGGCAAGTGGAAACCCATATCTTAAACTTCAAAATTGTTTCCCAGAGATTAAAGATGAACTTACTTATATTGCCGAAAATGGTGGTTATATTATAGATCAAGGTGAAGAACTTTTTTCTGCTCATCTTTCAACTCAAGATAGCCAGCTTATTATTGATGCACTTAAAACAATGCCTGATGTGCTATGCTGGGTATGTACCAAAGAACAGTCTTATACCTTAGAAACATTACCTGAACAGTATTATCAAATGTTTCTTCCATATTTTCCAAATGTTAAAAAAATTAAAGATTTTAAAGATATAAAAGAACCAATTGTTAAATTTGCTTTATATCTTCCTCAAAAAAATGTCAGTGAACGTATTCATAACCTTACAGAAATCGTTAGACAAAAAGCAAGAATTGTTGATAGCGGACATTACTGCATTGATATTATTCCTCAAAATGTTAGTAAAGGACATGCTATTGAAATTCTTATGGATAAGTTAGATATTTCAGCCGATGAAATCATGGCTTTTGGTGATGCTGAAAATGATATCGAAATGTTAAAAAAAGTTAAGTATGGATATGTTATGGAAAATGCTAAAGATTTTATGAAAGAACAGTTTCAATGGATCGCTCCTTCTTTTAATGATGAAGGTGTTTTAGAAGTAATTGAACACTATCTTAAAAATGATTCTTTTTATAATCAAAAATAAATTATTTTTAATTTAGAAAAACATGCGATTTAATAAAAATATCCCCTTTTATAAAGAAAGGGGATATTTTTATTAAATGTAAATATGCTTTATAT